>NZ_RCOO01000116.1:0-3642 GCF_003987485.1 Spiroplasma endosymbiont of Megaselia nigra | reverse complement strand
CCGCTATTTATCACTATAAATGTGTCTCTAACGGTATTATAATTTCAATGGGTAAAAAATACCACTGTGCAGATAATATTGTTATAGAAAGTTTTCATTCATTACTTAAGAAAGCTACAATCCATAATAAAATATATAATTCACATGAAGAATATATACAAGATGTTATAAAATGAAATACATGATATTCAAATCGTAAAGAAAAAGATATAATAAAAAAAATAGTAAATACTTTTTATTAGTACTTACTAAAATGGGTGCAGTCTAAATTCACTATTATTTTTTATTTTCTTTGTTTGATCATAAATACTTGTGTATTTAAATGCTCCAAATTTATAATTATATTTTTTTCCACCACTTGTATCTATAATTAATTCTCACTCAATTTGAATTTCTTTTTTTCAATTAGAAACTTGTTCTAAAATAAAATCAACTTCTAAATTATTGAATTGGTTTAATTCATTTTTACCGATATTTTTAATATATACATCACAATAATATTCATTATAGTTATTATTATATGTAACACCATAAATTAATTTTAATGATTCAGAGTTAGCAAGTTCATATTTTATTTTTTCAATAAAATCACGATATTTTTGATATGCGTTAGTGTTTATAAATAATAATTTTAAGGATAATTCATTTAATATTTTTTTATTTGATTCTAAAATAAAGTTACTTTTAACATTTAAAAAAGAATTATTAAAACCGATGCCAATATTATTAAAAGAAATTGTTAATATATCTCTAGTATTTTGTAAGTCAATAATTTCATTATTACTTGTTTTTATTTTAAATGTTCTAACTATCATAAAATGTTAACTCCTATTTATTTTATTTCCTATTTGTCTAAGTATTTGATTTGTTGTTTCTTCAATATCCATATTATTTGAAACATTAAAATTATTATTAAATGTATTACTATTATTTATATTTTTTGTATTAAGAGTTGATTGTTGTAATGCTGGTTTTTGAATTTCTGGTAATGCTGGAATTTGAATATTTACTAATCCAAATGTTAAATATTTTAGCCCTGTTAGTACTTTATTTATTAGTCATATAATACTATTTAAAATTTTAATTAAAAAATTAAATGGGGGTATTAAAAAAGTTAAAATCGCTTTTCCAATCTTAGCAAATATAGATGCTAATCCATTAAATAATGTAAAAATTGGTTTTAAAATTGGCATTAATGCTTGAAGTAAATTTTTAAGTGATTCAATAACTGGAATTAATAATTGTTTACAAATATTCCCTAATTCTTTTAATAATTCTTTAAATTCTTCATTTTGGGCTAATAAAGGTACTAATAAAGCACCAATAATACTTATTCCTATTCCGATTGCACCCATTGAAGATGATAACCCCAAAAAGGCTGTTTTAAATAAATTGATGGTGTTTATTAATAAACCTCCAATAGATATTAATTTTCCGAATATTAATACAGTGGGTGCCATAACTGTTAATATACCTAAAATTTTAAATATTAATTCTTTTTGGCTAACACTTAATGAATTAAAAGTATCAGTTATTTTTTTTAATTGAAGGTATTAAATTACTATCAACAAAATTAACAAATTTTTCAAAAATAGGGAATAAACCTATTGCTAATTCCATTTTTATTATTGATAGTTTTTGTGTTAATTCACTTCATTTATTACTTAATTCTGTCGATTTTTTAATATTTTCATTTGAAATTAATGTTAAATTTTCAAAATTATTAGTTAAATTTTTTACTTCCTCATTACTTTTTAATAATAACGGAGCAATTTTACTACCTAATTCATAACCAAAAATTTTAAAAATGAAGTTATTTTTTTCTGTTTCATTTGTTATTTTAGATAGTGCATTTTTTGTTTCTAAAAAAATAGTTTCAGTATTTTTTAATTCCCCACTAGTATTTTTAATATTAATTCCTAATTGTTGAAATGCATCAGTACTTTCATTAATAATGCCTTGTGACAATTCATAGGTTGTTTTATTTAGTTTTTGAAATAAAATTTCAATATTTTCAGTTTCTAAACCAATCTTTTTAGCAATAAATCTAAATTTTTGTAAATTATCAGTTGAAATATTAATTTTTTGTGCTGTTTTATTTAATTCTTCACCAAATAAAATCGTATCTTTTGTTATTTTTCCTAAAATAGCCTTAATACCAATTAACGGTATTGTAATATAAGCACTTAATTTTTTACCTATATCTGATAATTTGTTTCCAAATTTAATAAATTTATCGCCACTTATTTTAGATAGTTGTTTGTTAGTTTCTTTTAAGTCGCTATTAAAATTAATTATATTACGATCAATTCTATCAATAGTTAAATTTGTAAATTCAATTTCCCTTGGTATTGTATTAAATTTCTTTTGTAATTGAGACAATTCAACATTTAATTTTTTAATTTGTTTTTCATCTGTTGCATTTTTAAGTGCTATTTCAGTTTTTTTAATTTGATTTAAATATTCTTTTTGGTTTTTTTGTAATTCATTTACTTTATTAATTAATTGTTGTTTTTGTTTCCCTGTATTTTCAATATTTTTGTTATATTCAACAATTTTATTTCTTAAATTATCAAGTTCTTTGCCATTTTTAAATTTTAAATTAGCATCAAGATTAGCAAGTTTTCGATTTGAAAGATTAACAGTATCGGCTAATTTTTTGACTTCTGTATTTATATTTGATAAATTTGTACTAATTTCAAGATGCATTCCTTTGATTTGTTCTGCCATTAAATTTTAACCTCCAAAAAATATTTTATTTATTTTTTCTTGTGTTGGTTTTTTAGAAAAATTATTAACATCTTGATATCTTTCTGAATGTAAGGCTATAATATTTAAAAATTGTTTTAAGGTAAATAATTTTAAATCGCTAACTAAATAACCGCATTCTTTAATTAAACAAATAAAAGTATTAGTTCAATTTTTATTTAAATTTTGATTAACTACTTTTTTTCATTAATATTATTATTTGAAATAAATACCTCTGCTATTAAATTATTTAATTTTGCTACAAATGCTTCATTCATAATTTCTGATAATGGGATACTTTGAAAAAATTCTTTATAATCTAAATTATTATCATAATTATATGCAAAAGAAAACAACATATCTAATAATTGTTTATATGAAAATTTTTCATTCTTCATTTTTTCAAAATCAGTAATTAAATCACTACCAGTTAATTGTTCATAAATTACTAAAAAATAAGCACTTGTATTAATATTTATATCAACATTCCCAACTTTAATTTTTTTGTTCATATTTAACTCCTTTAAATTCTTAAATATTTTTTAAGAATTTTTAATTACTACATCAATAGGTTTTGTTTGACCAGTAGCGTTATTTTTACCTTCAATTTGAACTTCAACAGTTTTATCATTTGTAATATTAATTGGTCAGTCTTCACCTTTACTTTCAATAAAGTAATCATAATCACTTTCAGTTAAAGAACTATTTACGGCTTTTATTGCTTTTAAAACAACATCCTTAAATTGTGGTTTTAACTGTTCTACTGTCGCCTTTGTTGGGTCTGCAACATGAATTGTTGGTTTATCTAATTTATTAATTTTACTAATATCAATTTTTGTAACAATATGTTTAATAATTCCCTTAGGTTCAACTACTGCTCCACCTAAATATAAA
>NZ_RCOO01000115.1:0-3649 GCF_003987485.1 Spiroplasma endosymbiont of Megaselia nigra | reverse complement strand
GCGATGTTTGTTCAATTTCTTTTACTGTATTTTTTCGAAATTCTGCAGTATATGTTTTAAATTTTTGTTCTTTTCCTGCCATTAAAAAATGCACCTCCTCTAAAAGTTTAGTAAAGTTCTTTTTTAATTTTACTTACTTTTTGGGGTGCAGTCTTTTCATCATCTTTTTTAACTGGTTTTGAAATTAATTCAAAATAATAAGGTGCAGCTATTTTAAAATCGTCATTATAACCATTATTAATTGCATATTTACTATATACATAATTTGATAACATATAGATAATTTGTTTAAATCTTTTTACTTCACTAGTAGATAAATAAGCAGGGTTATTAAATTTTCATTCTTCAAAAATACCATCAATTACATCTTCTGGTTTTTGTCCTTCAAATTTTTGTCTTAATTCTGCTGATTTATTTGTAGGGTTATCTTTTTCATCATATTTAGCACCTTGAAATTTGCGGTCATAATTATAACGATATGTTAAATAATTTAATAAAACAATATTTAATTCTTTAACATCTAATAAACCTAATATATCTTTTTCCTGAATATAATTTTTAGCAATGCTTCATGGTAAAAAACTTTCTGTAAATCAATATTGAAATACTCTTAAATTAGGGTTTGTTTCAATCGGCATTGATAGTAAAGGTACTAAGCTAGCATTTTCAACTATTGATGATGGATAAGAATAAATACAATTCACATTGCCTCAACATTTAATATTACCAAATAACATTGATTTAGGATATTTAATTTCAATTCCAGTAAAGACAGTATCTTCGGGTAATGATTTTTGTAATACTAAATGAATACTATTTTGGTTTTTTCATTTAAAATCCAGTTATTTTAACTAAATGAGTAGATTTAATAATGTCAACACCATCAGGTGAATAGGGGCGTTTATATTCTTCAATGATATAACATTCATTTTTGTTGTCTTCAGTAATAGGTTCATTAATAGAGACTATTTTTAAGTCTAATGTTTCTAAAAATTCTTTATTTTGTTTTGAAATATCATTAATTAAAATATCTTTTTCATCAATCATAACATAACTTGTACTATTATCTTGTACTGTGGTATTTTGTTGAATTTGTAATTTAAAATTAAAGTCACTAATTTCATAACCAATAATTTTAATATATTCATCTTTGTCAATAAAACCTATTTTAACGCTATTTTGAGAGTAGTTTAAGGTTGGTTTTTGTTTTGTCTTAACGATTCTAAAATTATAATAAAATTCCTTTTAATTTCTAGGAAAAATGCTTTATTTTATTAATTTTTTAAGATATAATTAATAAGTTGTTAAACTTTAATTTATTCTGTTATCTAAAATAATATTAATATGTAAATTCAACAGCTGTAATGTTAAAAAAACAACTAAAATATTTATACTAAATTTTAAAGGAGACTAAATGAATTTTAATACATTAAATTTATACCCAGCATTACAGCGAATGATTGTTAAAATGGGTTATACTAACCTAACTGAAATCCAAGAAAAAGCTATTCCAGTGGCTCTTAATAATCAAGATATTATTGGTAAAAGTCATACGGGAACTGGTAAAACTGTAGCTTTTATTTTGCCAATTTTACAAAACTTAAATACGCACTTAAAACAACCACAAGCGATTATTTTATGCCCAACCCATGAATTAGCGAGCCAAATAATTGACCAGGTTCGAAAATTAGCAACTTATTTGGAAGGTGTAAATGCAACCTTAATTTGTGGTGGTTCACATATCCAACGTCAAATTTATGCTTTACGAAAAAGTAATATTATTGTGGGAACTCCGGGACGAATTGCTGATCATATTAATCGCAAAACATTACGATTAGATAAAATTAAAACAATTGTTTTAGATGAAGCTGATGAAATGTTAAAAATGGGATTTAAAAATGATCTTGATAAAGTATTTCAAAATGCTCCTAAACAATATCAAACATTATTATTTTCAGCAACAATGTCAAAACAAGTATTAGAAATTGCTAATAACTATCAAAATAATCCTGTTGAAATTGTTGTTACAAAAAATGTTATTGAACAAAATAATATTAGACAGCAATATGTAAATGCATTGTCTTATCATAAGGAAGATGTTTTAATAGCATTATATAAACATTTGCAACCAAAACGAAGTATTATTTTTTCAAATACAAAAGTTTTTACTAATAAAATTGCTGAAATGTTAACAAATAATGGTATTCCTTGTTGTGTCATTAATGGTGATAAAAGTCGTTATGAACGGGGGCAGGCAATGCGTTTATTTCGGGATGGTAAAGTACAAGTTATGGTTGCCACTGATGTTGCGGCACGAGGAATTGATATTGATAATATTGATTATGTTATTAATTACGATATTCCAATAGAACGAGAAAGTTATATTCATCGGATTGGAAGAACAGCACGTGCTGGTGCTACTGGTGTAGCAATATCAATTGTTTCAAATCGTGATGATTTAAGAGAAATTCAACATTTGGGTACATATCAAAATAAAAAAATTGAGTTATTAGATATTACAACATATGATTTAAAACAAAAACCACAAGGAACAAAAAACATTAGTTCTAGTAATAAAAAAGCAACTTTTAATCAAAAAAATAATAGTTTTAAATATGAGTATTCATATTTAGATAATAAAAAGAACCAATCTAATGCAAAAAAGAAATTTAATACCCAAGGTAATAAAAAAATGAAAACAAAAAAAACAAAAATTTGATAAATCTAATTTTAGTTTTAATCGAATTTAAGTTTGCTTATTTTTTAAAAAAATAAAAACAATAAATCAACTTTTTATAAGTTGTTTTTTATTTATTATTATTTTATATAAAGCAATAATTTGATTTTTAACTAGTATGATAAATTTAAAGTCTATTGCTAATTTAAATTAAATGTTATAGAATAAAAACCGTATATGATTTTAAAAAATAAGTATTATGGTTTAAAATAAATTGCCTTAATTGAATAAGAAAGAAAAACAGAATGGAAATTACTGCAGAAATTAAAAGAGCATTAAAAAAAACTTATAAATCAATTAAAAAAAGCATTAATAAATTTTTTAAAAAACTTGGTTTTAATAAAATTGAAACTAATAAAATATCAAGTAAGATTTTTAATGATGTAAATGAGTTAATAAATACATGCATAAATAGTAGATACTTTGAACAAATAGACTTACTTTATCAAACACCTAGTTTTTGACAAAATTCAGAAAATAAAAAAAGTGTTAATGAATCAGTAGCACCAACATTAGCATGTTCACAAGAAACACCAATTTATGATAATGTTCCTTTTGTTAATAAAGACCAAGGAAATAAATACAAAGAATTACTTGATGATGCTAATAATCTGTTATTACACGAAAAAGAAGACGCCGTAAATAAATTAGTAGGGCAAGTTGAAGATACAGATGACATCGGAATAGAAAAATAAGATTATTTTATATTGTAAATTGTACTATGAAGTGTAGCAGTTTATTTAATATCATTATAACATCAATAAAATAAATGTTCAATATAATTTATTTTAAAAAAATTTAGTATTTTTAGAGTGCACCCCAAAAAGTAAGTATTAGTAAAAAAGGTTTATAAACTTTTATTTATTATATCCTTTTCTTTGCGGCTTGAATATCATTTATTTCATTTTTTAA
>NZ_RCOO01000114.1:0-3665 GCF_003987485.1 Spiroplasma endosymbiont of Megaselia nigra | reverse complement strand
GCGATGTTTGTTCAATTTCTTTTACTGTATTTTTTCGAAATTCTGCAGTATATGTTTTAAATTTTTGTTCTTTTCCTGCCATTAAAAAATGCACCTCCTCTAAAAGTTTAGTAAAGTTCTTTTTTAATTTTACTTACTTTTTGGGGTGCAGTCTTGTTTTATCTTTTTTAATAACATCTTCAATGCTATCTTTGTTTTGTTCTTTTTTATGTGTTTTGATAAATCGAATAGTTTCAATAATTAAAACAATTACCCTAAAACCATTAAGCATTGCACCAATAATTACATATGCAGGTCAAGCAATCCCTAATTTAGTTGGTTCTAAAAAACAAATAATAATTCCTGCTATAAAAAACAATGATGAAACTCCAAGTATTTTCAAAAACATAATTACATCTTTAACTTCTACTTTTGGCATAATAACATCTCCTTTCTAATTTTTTATTTTTCTTTCAATATACAATTCTTTAATTTTTACACTATTTGATGTTGATGATAATTTAAATTCACCTTCGGGAAATAATTGAACGGTAATTCAACTACTCGGATTATTTCCATACGATACTCCACTTGCTAATTGACCAGTAAAATTTATATGAGTAATTATAAATAGTTCTACTTCATAACTTGTATAACACCATAAACGATAATAATATTCTGATTTATTAAAATTTTTAATTTTATATCCTTTAGAACCTTGAACAAAATCACTAGTATCTACAACCACTCATTCATTAGGTGTTTTGGGTAAATCTTTTTTCTGTAAATAAAACTTATCTAAATATTTAGTAGCACCTAAGGATACAGTTAAATAAGAAACAAATTTACTATCAACTGTCACATAATTAGCAAATTGTCTAATTTTATGTGGTTTATCAAAAACATTATTCGTCGGAATAATATTTCGTTGGACTAATAAACTTGTTTCTTTGAATGTTGCTTTAATAAATTTAATGTTATTATCAAATTCATTAATAACATATCTTAATTTTTGATTTATTAAAGTAATATTGTCAGCAGTAATCATTAAAAAGTATGCTGTTTTTAATTTTTGATTACTATATTGCAAATTCAAATATCAATTTTTTAAATTTGTTAACTGAGTTTTTTTAAACTCAGTTTTTTCTTTGACTAATAAATTATCAATATTTTTAATTTGTTCATTAAATTCATATGGGGTTTGAATTTTACAAATTTCAAAATCAATATCTATTGTTTTAAAAATACTAGCTAATTTATAAATAGGAGTATCTCGCTCTTGTTGATTATCTAATGATATATCAACCGCTTCAATACGATAAACAATACTAGTTTTATGTTTAAATTTAATAGTATTATTTTCTATTTTTTGAATTTGGCTAATTTTTAAAACATCGTTATTTTGTTTTTTAACAAAAATATATTCGAATGCTGTTCAAACAACATTGTATAGTTTAGTTCCGTTTTTTGTTGGAAACATTAAAATTAAACTTGTTAATCACATAAAAATCGTAATAAGAACACTAGCGATTATTTGATACTTAAATAGAAAAGAAAATATCAACGCTGTAATTAAAAAATCAATTACAATAATTGCAATTTCAACTTTACCAATACCACCAAGAGCATTAGAAATCGTAAAACGAATTTTACTTGCTCGTTTTGTGATAATGCGTGCTTTGTTATCATCCATAATTATTCACTCCCTATGTTATTTAATGCTTCTTGGTTGATTTTAATTGCTGCAAGAATTTTATTTCATTCACCTTGATAAAGATTGATTAAGTACTGTCCTTGTCAAATTTCACTTTTGACATGTATTTTAGCGTCATTATCATATAATCAGATAATATATTTATCATCGGCTTTGATACCAACAGCAAGCGATTTACCACTACGCGAACCGTGAATACATTTTTTACTAATTCACACCGACAAGCCCCTATGTTTGGGAATAGAAAATAAAACGGCCTTTTCGGTTTCGCGTTTTAGTTTTCTGCGTGCCATAATGTTAACTGTTACTCATTTTTTATTATTTGTTTCCATAAACTATATTTCCTTTCTTATCGTTTATATTGCATTGAGTTAATATCTTATTCATTAAAATAACCTTCAATGCGCCACAGGCGATGATTTAAAAACTATTTATCAGTAAATCATTGATTAATTTTTTCACTTGTTTTGTTTTGTTGATTTTTATAATCGCTCGTGAATGCATTTTTAAATTGTGCCTTGGCAATATTTTTAAAACCGTGTTCTTTTGCCCCCGCGTGATATACACGCATTGTACCAACTCCTCGGGCAGTTTTTTTACTTAAATTATAACTGGCACGCACACCGCTTACTGTCAACGCTCCACCAGTCATAAAGGCACTGGTTGCTACTTTCAACCCCATTATGTTACCCATACCATCACTCAACGATGTATTAACGCCCATTAGCGATGATAATAGTTGCGGTGATTTAACAACAACAATACCAAAAGCGAAAATACCTAGTAAGATAAAAATTGGTCTTGATGTTGGTTAAGTCATCTCAAAAACCTGCTTTAAACTATTCTCAAAATAGTCTTAAAATAGGTTTTATTGATAAAGATGAATATATCAAAATTGATGCTTATGAAATAAGTAATTTTAACTTTAAATTACAAGTTCAACAAAATACTACAACCCAAGATAACTCTACAACTTATGTAATGATTGATGAGAAAGATATAGCATTTAATGAAATTTCTAAAAAAGAAAAAGAATTTTTAGAGTCTTATGATTTAAAATTAGTTTCTATTAATGAACCAATTACAGAAGATAATAAAAATAATACTTTTATTATGGAAGAATATAATCGTCCCTATTCACCTGATGGAGTAAACATTATTAAAAGTACTCATTTAGTTAAGGTAACTGATTTTAAATGAAAAAATCAAAATAGTATTCATTTAGTATTACAAAAATCATTACCCGAAGACACAGTATTTAGTGGAATTGAAATTAAATATCCTAAATCTATGTTATTTGGAAATATTAAGTGCTGAGGTAATATTAATGGTGTTTATTCTTATCCACAATCTATTATTCAAAATGCCAATCTAGTACCTTTATTATCAATGCCAATTGAAACAAAACCAAATTTATCAATTTTTCAATATTGATTGAGTAAGAGTTTTTTGCCTTGAAACATTGCTAAAAATTATATTAAAGAAAATGATATTTTAGAATTATTAAACATTGGTGATCATGATCCTAATCCACAAAAACAAGTATTTAATAATGTTCGGATTGCAAGTGGAAAAATAAATCTTGCTGGAACAAGTGCAACATTTCCATCATAAGCACCAAAACCAACATGACCAGAAGGTAGTCAAATAACTATAAAAGATAATGATTATGTCCAAGTAGCAAATTATTCAATAGGTTCTGGGGTTGGTACTCATGATGTTGCAAAATGAGTATCAACATTAGGACAAGACAAAAATAATTATGGTGATGTTGTAATATAGTTTGCTAATGCAAAAGTTTTTGGAAAATCAAAAGAAAGACTGCACCCCAAAAAGTAAGTAAAATTAAAAAAGAACTTTACTAAACTTTTAGAGGAGGTGCATTTTTTAATGGCAGGAAAAGAACAAAAATTTAAAACATATACTGCAGAATTTCGAAAAAATACAGTAAAAGAAATTGAACAAACATCGC
>NZ_RCOO01000113.1:0-3728 GCF_003987485.1 Spiroplasma endosymbiont of Megaselia nigra | reverse complement strand
CCGCTATTTATCACTATAAATGTGTCTCTAACGGTATTATAATTTCAATGGGTAAAAAATACCACTGTGCAGATAATATTGTTATAGAAAGTTTTCATTCATTACTTAAGAAAGCTACAATCCATAATAAAATATATAATTCACATGAAGAATATATACAAGATGTTATAAAATGAAATACATGATATTCAAATCGTAAAGAAAAAGATATAATAAAAAAATAGTAAATACTTTTTATTAGTACTTACTAAAATGGGTGCAGTCTAGACCTCCATCAATTCGACAACCATCAATTCATGTGTCTGTATCCTTAACACCCGAAAATGAACTTGTAATGCAAAAATTAATTGATTTTGTAAGATATTCGCATACTCCCCAAAAAAATAATGCCAATAAGATTAAACCAGCTGTTGGTTTAGCCGCTCCTCAAATTGGACATAATCTTAAAATGTATTATATTCGAATTGAAGATACAGTTGCTGAAACAGGAGATAAAAAAATAATTGAACATGCAATGATTAATCCTAAAATTATTGAAAAAAGTGAGCAAATAGTTTGTCGTGAAAAAGACGAAGGTTGTTTTAGTGTTAGGAATAACCAAGAAGGTTTTGTTCCCCGTAGTTTTGAGATTATTGTTGAAGGTTATGATTATTTAAAACAACAACAAGTAACAATTACTGCCCTTGGCCTTGAAGCAATTGTTTTTCAACATGAACAAGGGCATTTAGAAGGAAACCTTTATTATGATTTAATTAATAAAACCAAATCTTGAATGAAAAAAAGTGATTGAATTATTGTATAAAAATAATATTTAACTTTTTTAAAACAAAAGTTTTTTTTTTTTTTTTGGTAATCTCACTAATCTTTATGTTATAATTTCTTGGATACTAGTAAATTAATTTTTTTCTTTTTAATAATATCCAATTTAATAAAGAAAAAACTATGCGTTAATTTTAGAATTATGAGGTGATAATTTCAATGAATGAAGAAAAGAAAGAAACAAGTAAAAACAAAGCAATAGTTACAAAACCAACTAGTATAGTAACAAAACAACCAATCCAAAATGTTGTTAAAAATAAAATTCCAACAAAAGTGTTTGCTTTAGGTGGATTAGAAGAAGTTGGAAAAAATACATATTGTATCGAGCATGATGAAGAGTTAATTATGCTTGATGCAGGAGTTAAATTTCCAAGTTCAACAATGCTTGGAGTTGATGCTGTTATTCCGAATTATAATTATTTAAAAGAAAACCAACGAAAAATAAAAGCATTATTTATTACACACGGCCATGAAGATCATATTGGTGGAATTCCCTATTTATTACGGGAAGTTAATATTCCAATTATTTATGCACCACGATTAGCAGCTGCTTTAATTCGTGATCGTCTAAAAGAAGCAAAATTGGAACAAACAACAATTGTTAAAGAAGTTGATAATATGAGTGTTATTAAAACAAAAAACTTTAAAATTAACTTTTTTGCTGTTAACCATAGTATTCCTGATGCCTTTGGAATTTCAGTAGTTACTCCAAATGGAAAAGTTGTTTCAACTGGTGATTATAAATTTGACTGAACACCATTAGGACATCGTGCTGATATTGAACGAATGGCAAATATGGGGCAAGAAGGTGTTATGTTATTAATGGCTGATAGTACCAATGCTGAAGTTGAGGGTTACACTCAAACTGAAACAAAAATTATTAAAAATATTGGTGAATTATTTGTTAAAGCTAAGGGGCGAATTTTAATTTCAACTTTTGCTTCAAATGTTCATCGAATTCAACATATTGTTGAAATTGCAAATAAATATGAACGAAAAATTTTAGTGTTTGGTCGAAGTTTAGATCGCATTATTAAAATTATTCGTCAAATGGGACATTTAAAAATTTCTGATAAGGCATTTATTAAAGCTAATGATGCTAAAAACTATAAAGATAATGAAATATTAATTATTTGTACTGGAAGCCAAGGTGAACCAATGGCAGCATTATCCCGAATTGCAAATAATAAACATCAACATATTTCTATTATTCCTGGTGATACTGTTATTTTTTCATCATCACCAATTCCCGGCAATCAAGCTGATGTTGAACGAGTTATTAATAAACTAGTTCGTGCTGGTGCTATTGTGCAAGAAAATAGTCCTTTAAATCAAATCCATACGTCTGGTCATGCTTCACAAGAAGAACAAAAATTATTATTTACCCTATTGAAGCCAAAATACTTTATGCCAATGCATGGTGACTATCGTATGCTTCGCCAACATTGTGAAACAGCAATTAGTGTCAATGTCCCAAAAGATAATGTCTTTATTTGTGCTAATGGTGATCAAATTGAACTATTAAATGGAACAGCAGCAATTGGTAAAAGAATTGAAGCTGAAGCTGTTTATGTTGATGGAAAAGATTTATCAGGGCAAACAACCGCTGTTGTTCGTGACCGTGAAATTTTATCAAAAGATGGGTTAATTGCTGTTGTTATTTCAATTGATTCGCAAAATAATCAATTACTAATACCACCACGCATTATTTCAAGAGGAAGTTTCTATGTTAAAGAATCTGGAAATATTATTAATGAATCAATTCGTTTAGCAACCGAAGCAGTTAATGAAGTTTTAAAAAACCAAAAACCAACTTTTGGCGCTCTTAAAAATGCTATTAAGCAATCATTATCTCCTTTCATTTACCGTTATAAACGTCGTAATCCATTGATTATTCCAGTAATTTTAAATAAAAAATAAAAGAATATGTAAAAATATTCTTTTATTTTTTAATATATTATGAAAATCATTTTTAATTCACCTAATAAATTTTTCTTTTCCTTTATTTACAATTTACAAATATAACATATAATTTAATATTAAGAGAGGAACCGATATATTATGACTAATGAACAAATTGAATTATTATGAAGTACCTTGAAAAAACAAAATAATAGTGTTAATATTCCCCTTACCACTTTTCATTGTTATAACCAAACAACTGACACTGGAACAGTTTTAGCATTATTTGATGCAAATGGTTATCCAGTTACCACATTAAATGGAATTGGATTTATTGCTTTTGATCACACTGTTTTTTATGCCCTTGGCGGGGGTCAAATTTCTGATACAGGAATATTAATTAAGAAAGACCATAAAATTTCTGTTTTTGACTTAAATAAACAAATTTAGAAAAAAGTATATCTTCATCTTGTTGATACTAATGGTACAACAATTGAAATTAATGACGTATTAATCCAAAAAATAGATGTTGAACGTCGAATTAAAATTACAAAAAATCATACAGCCCAACATATTTTATCTTATATTATTGAGCATATTTTAAATGATGGTGATATGACAGATTCAGTTCAGATTAAAACTGATTATGCTTTCTTAGCAATGAATAACACTCATGAGTTTTGGTTTTGGAACTATGTCTAAAATCATTGCCACTAGTTCATTAGTAGACCAGCAAAGAGAACCATCAATAATAGAGGAACAATCAAATTTAGATTTATATTATAAAAACAATGATAATAAAGGTGATATTGTTTTTAATGATTGGGGTTTAAAAAAAGATGGATGACGATTGTGACATACATTTAATATTCACTTAATTAACCCTATAAATTACAAATACATTATGTGGTAGTATTCATTATTCTTAGGTTTTTAATAAAATTAAGTAATTAGAAACAAATTAAGTTTCGCTTATGACTAAATGATAACAAAATTTATAAAAAATT
>NZ_RCOO01000112.1:0-3732 GCF_003987485.1 Spiroplasma endosymbiont of Megaselia nigra | reverse complement strand
ATGAAATGTAGCATATTCAAAACCATCAAATTTATCAAATGTATTAATTATTCATTGTCCGTAATATTCAACTATTTCATTTAAATTCATTGCGTTTTTTGGGGTAACAACATTTTCTTCAATTAAATATTTATCATATTCATTATTTTCATTAATTTTATAACCACTAAATAAAAACACTGTATGGTCTTCACTACCATTAGCATAATCAACACCAATTGAATAACTATCAAATTGATACTGTTTTGTATTTGGATTATAAAAATCTTGTAAATTATACTCTTTAATATATTTACGATAATTTCGTAAAACATAAATACTAGGGTCATTATCGTTGTATTCAAAACCGTAGTATTCAAGTTCAAATAAATCAGGCCGTTCTTCTTTGTTTGTTAAAACAAGTTTTTTAGTAATATTAGGTATTTTATTTCAAACAGCACCCATTGTTAATCGTAAATTAAAAATACCCAAACCATTAAATGCTTGTTTGTTTTCTGAATAGACTTGATTGTGTTCTTTTAAAATATTTTTAATCCTTTCATTTAAAGGTAAATATGGCGTTACAAATTTTTCATAAAAGACATGGTATTTATCAAAAGGATTAAAAGTAAATTGATTAGAATATGTTTTATGAAAATATGTTGTTACGTTTATGTATTGTTTTGCTATGTTGTCTCATTCTTGAAATGTCCAAGATAATTCTTTTACTGGAATAGGATTATCTAAATTATATTGTTCATTATCATTTTCATCAGTATATTTTTCATAAGATACTTTTAAACTTTTAGAACGAAACATTGAAACTCTTAAATTATTATATCTTTTATCTAGTTCTTTATCAGTTAAAATTTCTTTTTCTTCAGCATGTATCATTTCATCTGTTCACGCCGATATAATACCGCTACCTTTACCAACTTTCCCCATAATTTTATTACCATTAGCATAACCAGCAAAAGCAATGCGAACACCACTAGGAAAAACAATCTCGCCGCCTTCTTTAACATTTTTAGGTCAAACAATGCTATTTTCATTGTCAGGTCCTATATCAATCCCATATTTATCATATAGATAATTACAAACATTAATTGTATCGCCAAATGTAGTATCTTCATGGGTATTAGCATATCTTCGTAAAATATTAGATGAAGCATCAGTAAAATTACAAGCAAAAAATAATTTTTCTGCTATGTGATTTCATGTTTTATTAGTACCACGCCCCGCTGAAACAAACTTAAAAAAAGTTGGCGAAGTAAAATATCGGGCATAACTATCACCAACAAATTCTTTAAATACTTCTCAATCAAAACCAAAATTATAGTCACTAAAATTTAAATCATATTTTTTATTTAAATGTTCATAACTAGTAATTCGTTTTTTGTTATTAATTTTAGTAAAGTCTTGCATTTTTAATTATCCTCCTTTTTGATAAGATTATATGAAGTATTAAGTATCAATTAAGTATCATAATTTAGAATAATTTGTTTAATTACGAAAGGAGATTATAAAATGGAATTAAAACAAAATTTATTAGAAGATTATAAAAAAGATAAAATAATAGAAACAAACAATGAAACTAAAAATTTCTTAATTGAAAGAGATAATGAGATATTTAAATTATATCAACAGGGAAAAATATTACAAGGATATAAGGTTGTATCAAAAATACCAAAAACAATTAGAACAGAAGATGGAGATATACCTTTAAAAAGACGAAGATATGTTAAATATGATGAAGAAAAAAATGAATATATAAACCGCTATCCTTTGGATGAAGAATTATGTTTAAAAAAATACCAAAGAAATGAACAGAATTTAATAAATAAAATTACTTCATTTATGGGTGATGGAAAAAGATATAAAGATATTTTAGATACTGTTGAAAACGCTAATATTAGTGAAAGAACAATATCTAATATTTTTAAAAATGCAGATTTAGAAGAAATCAATTACATTAGTAATAAAAATAACAATAAAATTAAAATTCCAAATAATGTTTTATATATTCAAATTGATGGGGCTTTTGAACCTATGAGAGAAAATAAAAAAAGAGTTGAAAATAAAATATTTGCTTCAACTATGCATGTTGGTGTTGATGAAGAAAAATCAACAAAAAACAGAAAAAAAATGAAAAAGAAAAAAGGCGTTTTTCAAATGATGAATAAAAATGATAAGAATAAAAATGATAAATCTAATATTGATAATTTTATTGATAAAATTTTTAAATCAATGGATACTTATGATATTAATAAAGATACTAAAATATTAATATTAAGTGATGGTGAAAAACAAATTAAAAAAATTTACATAGCAATAAAAGAAAAATATAAAAATAACACCGTATCATATAGTTTAGATAAATTTCATTTAGTAAAAAGATTTAAAGAATTATTCCCAAATCGTAAGAAAAACCGAATTCATAGATTAAAATATAAGTTATCAAAAATATATTTTTTTACTGGAAATTATGAAGCATTATTAGATTTTTTAATGTGTCATTTGCCCTATGTTATTGATAATAAAAAGAAATTTTTATTAGAAACTATTGAATTAATTAAAAATAATAAAGAAGGGATTGAAAATCAAACATTAGAATATAATATTGGTTGTCATATGGAAGGCGATATATCACACTATATTAAGGCAGTTAAGGGGCGTGGCGCGAAAATATATTGTAAAGAAACATTTATCAATATGTTAATTGCTTCAATGTTAAGACTTAATAGTAAAACAAATGAAGAAAAAATTGATAAAACTAATAAAAATAAAGAAAAAATTGAATTTAATATATTTAATTTAAATCAATCTAAAAATCAATTTTTATCTTTATAAAAAATAAAAAACCTTTTAAAATTAGTAATAACTTTAAAAATTATTTTTTAGTGTGTCAAAATTCATAATTTTATAAATTATTTCTTCAACTAAAAATTATATTTTTAAAAAAGTTGAATTTTTTATAAATTTTGTTATCATTTAGTCATAAGCGAAACTTAATTTGTTTCTAATTACTTAATTTTATTAAAAACCTCAAAATAATGTATACTACCAAAATTAACTAATTTATAGGGAACAATAGATTAATTTTTAATTTTAAAGATACTATCTGATGAATAATGCAAATAAAAAAATCGTTCTAATAAGCGATTACTTTAATTTATATTTAATTACTTTAATTTATATTTTTATAAAACCTAAGCTTTTTTCCGGCTACCAAGATAATTATGTTATTGGAATAGGATTATCTAAATTATATTGTTCATTATCATTTTCATCAATGTATTTTTCGTAAGACACTTTTAAACTTTTTGAACGAAACATTGAAACTCTTAAATTATTATATCTTTTATCTAGTTCTTTATCAGTTAAGATTTTTTTTCTTCAGCATTTATCATTTCGTCAGTTCATGCCGATATAATACCACTGCCTTTACCAACTTTTCCCATAATTTTATTCCCATTAACATAACCAGCAAAAGCAATCCGAACACCACTAGGAAAAACAATTTCGCCACCTTCTTTAACATTTTTCGGTCAAACAACCCCATTTTCATTATCAGGTCCTATATCAATCCCATATTTATCGTACAGATAATTACAGACATTAATTGTATAGCCAAATGTAGTATCTTCGTGGGTGTTGGCATATCTTCGTAAAATATTAGATGAAGAATCGGTAAAATTACAAGCAAAAAATAATTTTTCTGCTAAATGATTTCATGTTTTATTAGTCCCACGC
>NZ_RCOO01000111.1:0-3748 GCF_003987485.1 Spiroplasma endosymbiont of Megaselia nigra | reverse complement strand
GCGATGTTTGTTCAATTTCTTTTACTGTATTTTTTCGAAATTCTGCAGTATATGTTTTAAATTTTTGTTCTTTTCCTGCCATTAAAAAATGCACCTCCTCTAAAAGTTTAGTAAAGTTCTTTTTTAATTTTACTTACTTTTTGGGGTGCAGTCTTTTAATCATAAATAAACATTCCTTTTAACTATTTTTAAAATTATTTTATAATCAATTTTTTGTCACTTTAATATAACCAACTTTTGATAATTGAGCAGTGATACAATACGCTCCAATAACCCCTATGACGATTGGAATATATACTAATGGTGGTGCTGTCATTGGAAAGACATTGTTCAATGCATATGGAATTAAGAATCCTAATAATACAACAATTCCTGTGGCAACATTAACTGGTCAAGTTGGTTTTGATTGAATAAATGGAATTTGTTTTGTTCTAAACATTAACATAACAACGATTTGAGTAATTAATCCTTCAATAAATCAACCCGATTGAAAAATTGCAACATGATAAGCGGCATTTGCCGAAGTAGGATCAGCATGATATGCACTAAAGACACCAAAACCATACCCCAAAATAATAAAGGTTATTACATCAAAAACACTACTAATTGGGCCGTTAACAAAGGCAAATGATAACATACCTTTTGTACGTCAACGCTGTGGTTGTAATAAGAAATCTTCATCAACACGGTCAAGAACAACCGCAAATTGTGAAAAATCATAAATTAAATTTTGAAATAACATTTGAACTGGCAACATTGGCGTAAATGGAATTCATCAAGCCACAATAATTAAAGTAAAAACATTCCCAAATTGTGAAGCCATTGTTATTTTAATATATTTTAAAATATTTCCAAATGTTAAACGTCCTTGTTCAATTCCTTGTTCAATTACATCTAATGATTTTTCTAATAAAATAATATCTGATGCTTCCTTAGCAACAACAGTTGCATTATTAACTGAAATTGCAATATCACTTTGTCGTAATACTGACACATCATTAATTCCATCACCCATAAAACCAACAACATGATTATTCGCTTTTAGCAAACTAATAATTCGTGATTTCTCCGTTGGATTTAATTTAACAAAAACATTGTTAATTTCAACCGCACGTTTTAATTCATAGTCAGTCAACTTATTTAATTCTTCCCCAGAAATAATTCCTTTAATTTTCATTCCTACACGATCACAAATCGAACGCGTTACAGCAGCATTATCTCCTGTTAAAATTTTTAATTCAACACCACGAGTAGCTAATACTTTAACCATTTTTGATGCTGATGGTTTGGGAATATCTAAAAATGTTGCATAACCATAAAAAATTAAATCTTTTTCATCATTAATGTTATAAACCTTTTGATTTTCATTAACAACTTTATAACCAATTCCTAACACACGGTATCCCTGATCATTCAAACGAGTTAGCGTCTTAATGATTTGTTTTCTCATTTCATCATCTAACTCAACAATTTTATTTTGATAATAAATTTTATTTGAAACATTAATAATTTCTTCAATTGCTCCTTTTGAAATTAATTTTGTATCTGCTGCATTTTTAACAATAATTGTTAAACGACGACGTTCAAAATCAAATGGAATTTCATCAACTTTTTGATATTTATCATGAGCAAAATAATGTGTACTTTCTTTAACATAATCAATAATTGCTGAATCTAGTGGATTTTTAATTCCAGTTTGAAAATAACTATTTAAGTATAATAATTTCAATAAATCTGGTTCTTTTTTATTGTCGAAACTAGCATAATTAATTAACTCAATTTTATCATTTGTTAAAGTTCCTGTTTTATCTGTACATAAAACATCAATTGCCCCTAAATTTTGAATTGCCCCTAAATTTTTAAATACTAATTTACTGCGGCTCATTTTACGAGCTCCTCGTGCTAAATTACTTGTCACAATCATTGGCAGCATTTCAGGAATAATTCCAACAATAGCTGCCGCTGTTCATGTTATTCCTCCTAATCAATCACTTTTTGTTCCTGAGTAAATTAAGTAAATAATTGGTGCCATAATCAACACAAACATAATTAATGGGAATGTTACTCGTTGCACTCCTGTTTCAAAATTAGTTAAAGGGCGTTTTTCTTGCAATACACTTGAAATTGACGAAAAATATGTTTTAACTCCCGTTTGAATAACCATTGCAATTGCACTACCCGAAACAACACTTGTACCCATTAAACAAATGTTTTCTAATTCTAATAAATTAACCTTATCTGTTGTTGCATGTTTCTCAACTGGCATTGATTCTCCGGTTAACGAAGCATGATTAATAAATAAATCACGACTAACTAAAATGCGAACATCAGCAGGAACCATATCCCCACTTGATAAGTAAATCAAATCTCCTGGTACTAAATCACGAACATCAATATCTTCTGATTTTTTGATTAATTCAAACATATTTTCGTAATTAATGTCAGTATATCCCCTACCATCTCGAATCACTGTTGCTTTATTACTAACAATATTAATTAATTTTTTCGTTACAAAATGTGCTTTTATTGTTTGAATATAAACAACTGTTCCACTTGCAAAAATCATAACTGCTACAATAATTGTTGGTAAAATATCAGCAATTCCCCGTTCTGCAATAGGAGTTGAAAAATACTCATAAAAATTATAAATACTAATCGCAATTAGTACTAAATTAAAATGTCCAAAAAATGATTTAAAAAAGTTTAGAACTCAATTAAATTTAGTAGTATCTACTTTATTGTGTCCATATTCTTTTTGTAAATCTTCGACATCAGCTGTCTTTATCCCAAACTGATTACTTTTAAATTCGTTTAATAATTCAGGTTGATTAAGTTTTGAACATGCTTTTAATTTTTTATCATTAAAACTTAGCTTTTTTAATAAAGCTTCTTTTGTTCTATCTCTTCCAAACATGATTTGTTTCCTCTCTTACTTTGTTTCATGACAAAACAAAATAAGATAAATTAACACAACTAAAAATAGTAGAAATTATAAATAACTGCGGTGATTATCTTCTTGATGGTCAGAAACAATATTAAATAATGTATTACTTTTGTAAAAATTGATACCCTTAATAATCCGGCTTAATTGTAAAAACAGTCCGGACTGTTCCTTCTGTCCAAGCATAGAAATCACCACTCTTTCTTTCTTAAAAATAATACCTGTGTATTTTAGCATAAAAAATAAGGCAAATATACCCTATTTAAAAAAAAATATCGTAAAATTGAATAAAACAAAAATTTTTAACAAAAAATTTGAACTTATAACGTATTAACAAAATCAATAATCCCTTTAGAATCATTATTAATATATAATTCTGATGGTAACACAGCAACTTTGCTATTCTTCGCAATAGCAACTACTTTTGTTGATAAATATTCTACTTGAGGAGCTAATAAAATAATATTGTAATTATTATCTAATTGCTCTGGTGTTATCACAAAAAATTGCATATCATAATTATTTTTAACAATAACATCATTAATCTTATCTAAAATTCGATTAGCACTAATTCCTGCTGAACAAATTAAAGCAATTTTTATCATTTAGACCTCCATTTATTACTTATAATCTTTTTAAATTATACTGAATTAAGACTGCACCCCAAAAAGTAAGTAAAATTAAAAAAGAACTTTACTAAACTTTTAGAGGAGGTGCATTTTTTAATGGCAGGAAAAGAACAAAAATTTAAAACATATACTGCAGAATTTCGAAAAAATACAGTAAAAGAAATTGAACAAACATCGC
>NZ_RCOO01000110.1:0-3750 GCF_003987485.1 Spiroplasma endosymbiont of Megaselia nigra | reverse complement strand
TGAAAATATTTTAAACTTACATTGTTATTTGATTTCTTTGATGAGTTCTTCGTAGGCTTGTTTCTGACGTCAGTAATAAGGGTTCTCCCAAATACTTATAAAATCATTTTCAGTTGTAGTAAAATTTTCAGAGTGCTTTATGAAAATATTTAATAAATTATCATATAAATTTATTTCTTTTAATCATTTTTCAAATTTATTTTTGTTTTCTGTTTCCGTAATATCATTAAATAATATTTTTAATTGTGGTTTAGACATTTTTAATTTATTTAAAATTAAATCTAAATTATTATTTAAGTCTAAAATTCCTTTATAGCTCCCACTCCCGTTATTTGTTGGAATAATAATTAAATCACTAAATATTAGTCAATTTAAACTTAAATCATCCGTTGTTGGTGGATAGTCAATCAACACATAATCATAACTATCAAAAGTTTCTTGGTTTGATTGATAAATTTTTATTCCAATTAAATAAAAATTATCATTGTCATATAATTCCCTCATAACTATTAAAGATTTTTTTAGTGTTTCCCCACCAACAATAATATCAGTGTTTTTATATTTTGTTGGTTGAATTACTTTTTTTATATCCATACCACAATCACTTGCAATAATTTTGTGTAGTGATTTTGACATATCTATTTTTTCATTTTGCATAAGAAATGATATTGTTGCTTGGGTATCTAAATCAATTACTAAAACTTTTTTATTTTCCAACGCAAATTTATATGCGACATTTTTGCAAAGAGTTGTTTTTCCGACCCCACCTTTTTTGTTACAAAAACTAATCATCTTCATTATTACTATTCTCCAATCTATCAAAATAATCTCTTAATATTTCATTCATAAGAGTTGTCTTATTCCATTTTCTTTTTTTTGCCAATTCATTAAATTTAAAAATTAAATCAATATCACAAGTCATAGAATTTAATTTTACTTGTTTAGATTGGTTTAATTCTTTATTAAAAGAAACAGTATTTTTTGTTTTATCCAAAATATTGATATTTTTTTTCGGTATAATTGGCATATTTTATATCTCTTTTCTTTTATATTATCATATAAATAATATTTATCATATTTATATGATAATATAAATAATATATATTTTCAATAGTTTTTAAAGAAAATAATAAATATGATAAATATTATTTATCATATTTATATAAAAATTTTAATTATATTATTTTTATTACCATTTCCCCGTGAAAATAACACTCAATGCGCCACAAACGACAATCGCAAAACAAGCAATGAAAAACCCTTATTTTATAAGGGTTTTAATGTGGTGTTATGTTAAATTATTTAGTTTAAATCATTATTATTTACTAATCTGGTCTCGCGGTGATTTTCATAAGTTTGTGAAAAATGCCTTAAAGTTTAAAAAAACTTTTGCCGTGGCTTTCAAAATACTTGGAAAAAATTCTAAGCGTTAAGCTAAGAATTTTATAAAGGTTCCCAAATTTGTTTGAAAGAATCTCAAAAATTTTTTTAACTTATAAGTCATTTTATCACAAAATTTAAGAAAATCAACCGCTCGCCCAAAACCATGTGTGAAATTATTTTTTATTTTTTAAATAATTCTTTTGCTATAATTTAAATTGTCTAAAAATAAATTTAGATGTTATTAACAAAATAAAAAAAATCGTACTAAAATGATAGCATTACAAAATATTAGGTTTTATAAAAATTATAAACTAACAAAATAAATATTTTAAAATATATTAAAAGATATTGAATTTTCAATTTTTTTGAAAATTTTTTTAATTAAATTTATTTTGTAACAAAATGAAAGGAAATTATATAAAATGAAAAAACTTTTAAGTTTATTAAGTGTATTAACAATTAGTGGAACTGCGGTGCCAACAACAATTGCCGCTAGTCCTTATCAAAAAGAAGAAAAATTAAATAATAATATCAATTATTCGCAAATAAATAATTTAGAAACTTTAAATATAAATAAAAGAAAAAATAGTATTAATATAAATACTTTAATAAAAAAAGTTGTGATTAAAACAAGTGGCAGCGTTAATTCTTCTGGGGTAGCATTAAATAATAAACTGTATTTTGGTTCTGATGATGGTAAAGTATATGAATATGATCCTGCAACAGGACAACAAAAAATTGTTATAAGAACAAATGGTTATATTAATTTTTCTGGGTCTGTGTTAAATAATAAAATTTATTTTGGTTCTGATGATGGTAAAGTATATGAATATGATCCTGCAACAGGACAACAAAAAGTAGTAATTACTGCAAGTGAAATTCTTTCAACTTCGGGTATTGTAGTAAATAATAATATTTATTTTGGTAGTGTTAACAGCAGGGTATATAAATATAACTCAATTACTAAGGAACAAAACGTCGATGAAATAAAAATAAAAGATATGGTTATTTCTTCTGGATTTGTATTAAACAATAAAATTTATTTTTTTTTAACTAATAAAAAAATATGTGAATATAACCCCCTTACTGGCCAACAAAAGGTCACTAAAACAAAAACAAAAGATATGATTATTTCTTCTGGTGCTTCATTAAATAATAAGCTTTATTTTTGTTCTGTTAACGGTAAAGTATATGAATATGATCCTGTTACTGATCAGCCCAAAGTAGTTTTTGAAATAAATGGTTGATTTGATTCTTCTTTTATTTTAAATAATAAACTGTATTTTGGTTCAATGGATGGCAAAGTATATGAATATGATCCTGTTACTGATCAGCCCAAAGTAGTTTTTGAAATAAATGGTTGATTTGATTTTAATTGTTTTTTATTAAATAATAATAAAATTTATTTTGGCGGAACTGATGGTAAGGTATATGAATATGAACCACTAGAATTAATTGAATCTGATATTATTGATTTGCAAGAACAAATAAGACGAGGATTATATTTATATTATCAAAAACAAAACCTTAATTCTTATGTTAAAAATATCGAATTTAATATCGATGATCTAAAATATTCTGACATTGAATTAATAGAACAAGAAAAAAGCCCTTCAGATACAATAACAAATACTATTTACCAAAACAACAATGAAGTTTTCACCAACAATTTTACAGAAGATATTACTTACAAAACAATTGAACATGAATATACAGAAGAAACTATTGATTCTGTTCAATTAATAAAGGGAATTAATAAAAGAATTGACAATACTTTAGAATCCGGAGAAAGTACCACAAATACAGCCGGAACAACAGATATTAAAACCAAAACTACAGGTACTAATGTGGGGTCAGAAGTTAGTGCTGGTTGAGGACCCGTTAGTGCTAGCATTTCATATTCTGTAACAAGTGAAGAAAGCAATACCCATCAAACAGATAATTCTCAATCAAAAACAAAAAATATATCAAAAGTTATTTCTAATTCAAATTCTTATGATTTATCTAACATGAATGAAAGATCAACAAAAATATCTCATACTACAAAAATTCAATCACAAAGCTTTCCGGTTCGTCCTGATCAAAAAATTATAGTTAAAACTAAATTAAATCAAATTATTAAAAAATATAAAGTTACTTTTAAACAAAAAATTAGTGGAAAAATAAAAGTAAAAATAACGGATGAAAATGATCAAAAAACAGAACAAGAATTTTCAATTAAAGATATAATTTTTTGTTTAAAAGAAAATAATCTTTTACCACAAGAAATTATATTAGATAATAACAATGTGTTTTTTAAAGGTACCTTTTTTGTTGGCAAAACTGAGTTTGAATCAGATGTAACTTCAAAATTAATTGATTTAAATT
>NZ_RCOO01000109.1:0-3791 GCF_003987485.1 Spiroplasma endosymbiont of Megaselia nigra | reverse complement strand
AAAAAAGTTGTGATAAAAAGTTTCTATTTTAAGAATTTAAGATGCTGTCCTTTCTCTGAATCAATTAATAATTATGGGTTTAAAAATAAAAAAACAACCCTTTTTATTTAACAAGAGTTGTTTTTTGGAGCTTCATCGTACACGATGCCATTCAATTAATTTTTACAATATTAAATATTTTTTTACTTTTTTTCGCATTTGCTTATATATGGTCATATAAATATTCCAAATATACATTAGTAGTAAAAAATAAATTAATATATTTATCTAATTATAATAAAATTTTATTTTGATATATATAATCAATATTTTAAAAATTCAATTTATTTTGATTGAATGTATGAATGGTTTTTACAAGATAAATTGCTAATTTATTTTACTTTTCTAAAAAAATAGGTATAATTTTAATTGAAAGAAATTATTGTTGACAATAATTGAACAGAGAAATAGTGGCTGGTGGAAACTATTGGAATTTTAAAGCGTGATGACAACATGAAGATAAAATTTAATATATTTTGACAAGTAAGCGCATTAACTAAAAGATAATGAAATAGGATGGCACCGCGATTTTTCGTTCCTAAGCAATCTTTTAGTTTTTTATTTAGAAGGGAAGAAAGTTATGAATATGCAAAAACCACGAGGAACTGAAGATCTTTATTATGAAAAAGCAAGTGAATTAAGTGCCCTAGAATTAATGCTGCGTAGTCTTGCTATGCAATATAACTATCATGAAATTAGAACTCCAATTTTCGAAGCAAAAGATTTATTTGTGCGTTCAGTAGGAGCAGAAACCGATATTGTTAGCAAAGAAATGTTTGAATTATTAGATAAAAAAGAGCGAGCATTTGTTTTACGTCCAGAAGGAACCGCACCTGTTATTCGCAGTATTATTGAAGATAAACTATATGGGAAATATGAATTACCATTAAAATTATTTTACCTTGGTAGTATGTTTCGTTATGAACGACCTCAACATGGCCGTTTACGTCAATTTAATCAGTTTGGAGTTGAAGTGGTCGGAGCTAAGAATTATTTATTAGATGTTGAAGTTATTTTACTTGGTTATAATTTATTAAAAACACTTGGATTAACAAACTTAACATTAAAACTAAATTATTTAACAATTGGTGCAGCACGAACAAAGTATCTTGGTGTGTTAACAGCTTTCTTCCGAGAACAAACATTATGTGCTGATTGTCAAATTCGGGTACAAAAGAATCCATTACGAGGATTGGATTGTAAAATTGATCATGATAAATTTAGTAATGCGCCAAAGATTTATGATTATTTAACCGCAACAGAAAATGAAGAATTTGTGGCAATTCAAAAGTTGTTAACTAAATTAGGAATTCCTTTTACCTTAGATGCGCAATTAGTACGAGGATTAGATTATTATACTGGCGTTGTTTTTGAAATTGTGATTGGGGAAGCAGAACGAAAATTAACTTTACTAGGTGGTGGACGGTATGACCAATTAGTGCACACCTTTGAACCAAGTTTAGATTATCCAGCGGTAGGCTTTGCCTTAGGATTAGAACGATTGTTATTAACTTTAGCTGCGAATGATATTGTCCTAGCTGATGAGGCTTATCTTGATGCTTATTTAATTTGTTTATCTGATCATGCGCGTTATTTTGCTGCTTCGTTGTTGTTATTACTTCGAGCAAGTTGTTTTCGTGTTGATTGTGATTATTTAACACGTAGTGTTAAAGCTCAGTTTAAATCATTAGAGCGTTTGAAAGCAAAGAATGCTATTATTATTGGTGATGAAGAATTGAAAAAAAATGTTGTAAAAATTAAAAACCAACAAACAGGAAAAGAACAAGAAGTTAAGTTTGACAAGATTATTACAGTTTTAAGTAAGGAGAAGAAATAATGAAGAGAACACATACTTGTGGTGAATTAACATTAAAAAATGTTAAAGAAAAGGTTGTTTTAAGTGGTTGAGTGGCAAAGAATCGTCGGTTAGGGGGGATTATTTTCTTAGATTTACGTGATCGAACAGGGATTACACAAGTTGTTGTCCAACCAGAGCATCCCCAATATGCGATGATTAATACAATTCGAAATGAATTTGTTATTAGTGTTGAAGGTGTTGTAATTGAACGAAAAAGTAAGAATTTAGAATTACCAACCGGGGCAATTGAAATTGCAGCTAAACAAGTCACAATTTTATCAAAAGCCGAAACGCCGCCATTAATTATTAATGATGTCACTGATGCGTTAGAAGATGTTCGAATGAAATATCGTTATTTAGATTTACGTCGACCAATAATGCAACAAAAAATTATGTTACGAAATCAATTAGTGCAAACAATTCGGCAATTTTGTCATGCTCATCAATTTATTGATATTGAAACACCAATTTTAAACAAATCAACACCAGAAGGTGCCCGTGATTTCTTAGTTCCCTCGCGTTTAAATCCCCATAATTTTTATGCGTTACCACAATCACCGCAATTGTTTAAACAGTTATTAATGTTAGCCGGATTTGATAAATATTTTCAAATTGCAAAGTGTTTTCGCGATGAAGACTTACGAAGTGATCGTCAACCAGAATTTACGCAATTAGATTTAGAAATGAGTTTTGTTGAGCGCGATGATATTATCCATTTTGTTGAAACATTATTTCAAACAATTATGCAAGATGTGATGAAAGTTAAAATTAAAACGCCCTTTCTTCGGATGGATTATAATGAAGCAATTGAAAAATATGGCACTGATAAACCAGATACGCGTTATGATTTACAGTTATTTGATGCAAAAGATATTTTTGCGAAAACTGAATTTAGAGTCTTTGCAACAGCATTAAAAAAGGAGTTGAGTTTAAAAGGGATTTTTCTTCCCCAATTAGTCAGCAAAAAACAAGTTGAAGAATTAACGCGGATTGCCCAACAAAATAAAGCACAAGGGTTAGTATGAGTTAAACAAGAAAAGAATAATTGAGAAGGACCACTTGCAAAAGTACTTAGTGATGATGAAAAAGCAAAATTATTACAAAAATGTAATAAACAAGCTGGAACATTCTTCTTTGTTAGTGATGAAAAAGCAGTTACTTGCCAAGCTTTAGGAGCAGTCCGAGTAGCATTATCTAAAATGTTTGCTTTAATTCCACCGAATGAATATCACTTCTTATGAATTGTTAATTGACCATTATATGAATGATCAGATGAAAATCAACGTTATGAAGCAGCTCATCATCCTTTTACCGCGCCAACTAGTGAATTTATTGATTATTTTGAACAGAAAATGGCAACTGCGCGTGCTGATGCTTATGACTTAGTTTTAAATGGTTATGAAATTGGGGGAGGAAGCATTCGTATTCA
The DNA here is from genome assembly GCF_003987485.1 of Spiroplasma endosymbiont of Megaselia nigra. Lineage (NCBI taxonomy): Bacteria > Bacillati > Mycoplasmatota > Mollicutes > Entomoplasmatales > Spiroplasmataceae > Spiroplasma > Spiroplasma endosymbiont of Megaselia nigra. The sequence goes on along the minus strand of NZ_RCOO01000109.1, from coordinate 465 downwards.
CCAAAGTGAATTTCAAACCCGAATGTTTAAATCATTACAATTATCAAACCAAGAAATTGAGAACAAATTTGGTTGATTTTTAAATGCTTTTAATTATGGTGTTCCACCCCATGGCGGAATTGCATTTGGACTTGATCGGTTAGCAATGATTTTAACGAATAGTGAATCAATTCGGGATGTGATTGCTTTTCCGAAGAATACAATAGGAACTGATCCAATGATAGCTTCACCAAGTCCAGTTGAGGACAAACAGTTGGATGAATTAGGGATTAAGTTAAAATAATAAATATATAACAATAACTAGCAATATGATTTTTATGAAAATGTATTATGTAAATTCAAGCAGCAAATTCTGTCTCTTGTTATTATGATAATAACATCATTTAAAATAAATGCAACTATTTTTTAAAAAAAAATAAAATATTTGTAATTTTAGTCTATTTTAAAAATATTTAAGCACACTGA
>NZ_RCOO01000108.1:0-3848 GCF_003987485.1 Spiroplasma endosymbiont of Megaselia nigra | reverse complement strand
AAAAAAGTTGTGATAAAAAGTTTCTATTTTAAGAATTTAAGATGCTGTCCTTTCTCTGAATCAATTAATAATTATGGGTTTAAAAATAAAAAAACAACCCTTTTTATTTAACAAGAGTTGTTTTTTGGAGCTTCATCGTACACGATGCCTATTTTTAAATTTATTGTTTTAATTTTTTTTATTTTTTGATAATAATCATTAGGTTTTGAATCTTCATTTATATTTTTATATTCTATTTTTATTCCAAATTGTTTAGTTGCTTGCTTTTGTTCTTCATTTGATGAAATAATCATAATATTTTTATCTTGATTTTGATGTGAAGTATTTGCAATTGAATTTGAAATACTAGGTCCAATAATACTAATCATTCCATATAATGATAATATTTTTTTCATTTCTTTTTTCCTTTCAATTTGAATAAAAAAGTTGCAAAAATAATGTTGCAACTTTTTTATTAATTATCCTTGTGTTTTTTCTGTTAACTAATTAACTTTCTCTTGCAATTCTTTATTACTTGCTTCTAAAGTCGCTTTCTCTTGCTCACTACCTTCTAACTTAGTTTTAAAATCAGTAACTTGTGAATTTAAATTATTAATTTCACCATTTGCCTGATCTAATTTGAAATTTAAATCATTAATTTTTGCTGACTTATCTTTTAAATTAACTTCTAAAGCAGTTTTCTCCTCAGTAACTTTTTCTAAATTAGTTTCAAGTTCTTTTATTTTTTGTTCTAAAGAAAGTTTATTTTGTTCACTATCTGCTAACTTCGCTTTTAACTGAGTAACTTCCATTTCCAAAGTAGAAACTTTTTCTTGTGATTCTTTTGTTAACTTACTAATCTCTAGTTTTTTTATTTCTATCTCTGCTTTAAGACTAGTATTGTGACTTATTGCATCAGCAATTTGTTTTTCTAATCCTTCTTTAACTTGCTGCATCATCTGTAATTGTGCTTCAAGAACTTTCTTACTTTGTTCTAAAGCAGTTTTATCTTGCTCACTAGCTGCTATTTTCTTTCAAAGAATATCAATTCTTGAATCTAATTCTTTAATTTGTACTTCAGTATCATAAATTACTGGAATAAAATCTCTTAATTTTGGTTTCCCAACATTAGTAGTTAAATAATTATCCTTTCAATCAAAAGATTTTCCGCCATAATTTCATTCTCCTGATAATTTACTATTATTTTCTAAATTGTAAGGATACATTGCATATCCTGATGGAATAGCAGTTGATCCAATTGTTAGTGTACTTAATAAACTTAAAAGTTTTTTCATTTTTTTATACTCCTTCCTTTCTTAGACAACACTAAGATAATTCTATGATATCCTCAAAACAAAGAAAATAATTTTCCGTTTTTAAATATTTAATAATATTTTTTTTGTAAATTATAATATAAATTGCAATAAAATAACTCAGAAAGGAATTGATATTTTAATGGAAAGAAAACATTATTTTATTTTGTGGTTTTTAGTAACTAAATATGGAAAAAATAATACAACAACTGTTAATTTTCTAGGTGCAGATACTCTACTATTTTAGGTAGCATGGATTCTATTCGAACTGGATTGGGTAATGCAATGATGAAAGTTAAAGATGCTATTTATAATGTGTTATTACAGTTAATAATCTTCAAAATCATTAATTTACAATTTATATTTTTTGTTTTAGCAAAAAAAAAAAAAAAAACAATTTTATATTGACATTGTCAATATAAAATTGTTTTTTTATTATTTATTCTACAGTTAAAATTTTAACTTTATAAGGTTCTTGAATTCCCTTAATTTCAACTAAATCTCCAGCTTTTTTGCCAATAATAGCTTTTGCAATTGGTGATTCATTTGAAATTGTATTTTCAAAAGGATTAGCTTCAACAGCACCAACAATTTTTAATTCATATTTTTTATTAATCAATAAATTAGTAAATGTTACTGTACTTCCCAATTTAATAATTCCTGTTTTTGATTTAACTTCCTTAATTTCTTTTGCTTTTGTTAATAGTGATTCAATTTCTTTAATTCGTCCTTCAACTTCCGCTTGACGGTTTCGTGCTGCATCATAATCAGCATTTTCTGATAAGTCTCCCTGTGCACGAGCTTCTTTTAACTCTTCAATAACTTCGGGACGAATAACATTAATTAAATTATCTAATTCTTCTTGTAAGTCTTTAATTCCCTCTTTAGTTAACAAAATTTCTTCATTCATGGTGTTCTCTCCGTTCCCCTCTGTTTTTTAATTACAACAATCATTATTATACCTTAAAAAAAGCAATAATAATGGGTTTTTTTATTTTTTATCAAGTAATAAAGCCTTAATTTTTGTTGCAATCATATCAATTGCAATTTCATTTCCTTCATAATATGGCACAATAATATCGGCATATTTAATACTTGGCTCAACAAAGTACTCATGCATTGGTTTTATCGTTGTTAAATACTGATTAATAATACTTTCAACTGTTCGCCCCCGTTCTGATAAATCACGTGTTAAACGTCGAATAAAACGAATATCATCTTCTGTTTTAATAAAGATTTTAATATCCGATAATTTACGAATTTCTTCTAATGCTAAACCTAAAATACCATCAAGAATAATCACATCACCACTTTTTATTTCCGTTGTTTGGATTGAGCGATTAGAAATTGTAAAATCATAATTTGGCATTTGAATATCTTGATAATTTTTTAAAAGTTCTAGATGATTAACTAATAATTCTAAATCAAGGGCATTTGGATGATCAAAATTAATTCTTTTTCGTTCTGCTAATGTTAAATCGTCTAATTTTTTATAATAATGATCCATTTTTAAATAAACGATTTTTTTTCCTTGCAAAATTTCAGCAATTTTATTTGCAACTGTTGTTTTGCCACTTGCAGTCCCACAAGCAATAGTAACTAATTGCACCTTATTTTTTGGTTTTGATTGCATTTAATTTTTCCTCTTATTTTCTTATTCTAGTATATCATAAAGTAAAACAATTTAACTTTCGTTAAATTGTTTGGTTATTCTTCATGCTCTGATTCATCTTTTTTTTCATCAAGACTACTACTTTTTTCAATAATAAGATTTAATTTCGTGAACAAATGTTCTGCATCTTGATAATTAACATTATTTTTCGCTTGATATAATGCTTGATTTCGTTCTAAATAATTTTTAATTTCATGACGAATTTCTAATGAAACATATTTTAAATCATCTCTAACTTCAAATTCGGCATCCAATTTAGCTTGTAATTCAGGTTGTTTTTTCATTCGACGAAGATATTTTGCACGATAGTAAGTAAAATATCAAATTGTTGCAAAACTCACCGAAAAACCAACAAATGCTAACTCAATTGCTGCTCCGATAATTGCACTCTCTCGCTTTGTACCAGTTGAAGTAACAATATTATTGATTAAACTATAATAATGTCATCCAAAAACAAAGCATAAAATAACAAGGACAATTAGAAACGCAATATACTCTCATATTCGCATCTTAATTTTCCGCTGATAAGCTAATTTTAGTGTTACAGCAATTACCATTCCATAAATAAAAATTGTAATAGCTGACGATGCTTCAGTTAATGATGAAACATCAAATGGTTGTTGATAAGTCATTGCTTCTGCTGCGGTTGCCATAAAACCAAATTGCTTTGTTAAACTAATCCCTTTAATAATATCGGGAATTGCTAACCAAATAAAAATCATTAAACTTAAGACTGCACCCCAAAAAGTAAGTAAAATTAAAAAAGAACTTTACTAAACTTTTAGAGGAGGTGCATTTTTTAATGGCAGGAAAAGAACAAAAATTTAAAACATATACTGCAGAATTTCGAAAAAATACAGTAAAAGAAATTGAACAAACATCGC
>NZ_RCOO01000107.1:0-3875 GCF_003987485.1 Spiroplasma endosymbiont of Megaselia nigra | reverse complement strand
GCGATGTTTGTTCAATTTCTTTTACTGTATTTTTTCGAAATTCTGCAGTATATGTTTTAAATTTTTGTTCTTTTCCTGCCATTAAAAAATGCACCTCCTCTAAAAGTTTAGTAAAGTTCTTTTTTAATTTTACTTACTTTTTGGGGTGCAGTCTTTTCCCTTTTCGTAATTTACGATTAGTAGTCATATTAGGAGGTAGCGTAATATTTAATTTTTGTAATAGAAAATCAAACGAAAATTCAACTTCACTAATTTTAGCAATTTTAATTTGTTTTTTTAATGCATATTGAGTAACATAATATAAATGTAATGGTGAATTTAAAACAAAATTTAACGAATTATTTGCTCGATCATATCAGTTTGGTACTCGGTTTGAATTAAAATAACGAATCATTGCTTGGGGATTATTAGTCACTAGATAATAACTATTTTTAATATTAAAGGCATCTAATTGCCCCGTATAAATTTGCGTTCCATTCATTACCATTGTAAATTCATCAATATAGTCTTTAATTTCATCTAGTAAATGGGATGAAAAAAAGACAGTTTTACCTTTAAGTGTTAATTGTTTTAAGTAAAAAATAATTTTTTTTCGATTATTAATATCTAATCCCGCTTCTGGTTCATCTAAAATTAAAATTTCAGGATCATGAATAATACCTTGAATAATCATTACTCTTTTTTTCATTCCTGATGAAAATGAATTAACATCTTTATCACGGTGTTCTCAAATTTCTAATGATTTCATTAAATATTCAATGCGGTCACGAAGATATTTACCTCGTAAACCATTTGTTTTTCCTAAATATTTTAAAAAATTATAAGAACTAATATTTTCAGGAAAAGTAACAAACTCAGGAACATAACCAATCATTTTTTTCATACTAATTTTTGTTGCTTTTTTACCAAAAATTGTAATATCACCACGAAAGAACTTTAAACCACCAATTAAAGATTTAATGAAAACTGTTTTTCCACTTCCAGAAGCACCTAAAATGGCATGTAATTTTCCACGACTAACATTAAAATTAAATGGACCAACAATAATATTTTTAAACTTTTTGCTAAAATTACGTGAAGAAATTGCCACATCGCTAAGTACTAATGCATTATTATTCATGTTTTAACATCTCCTTTCCCCCGCCTTAAGTAATATTTTTGCGACGTAAAATTAAATAAGCATTAATTAAAAATAAACCGGATATTCCTAAATAAACATATAACAATAAATTAATATTTAAAAATGGTGGTACATCAAGGTCAACTTTTTTATCTTGTTGTAATGCTATTGGTAAATCTTGATAACTCATTAAATAATTGTTTTGAACACTAAAATCAATATTACTTCGTTGCAATGGTTCAAATCAAAATGGAACATATGATAAAGAACTTGTTCAAATTTGATTTCAATGTTCAATAATATTAATTTTAGAAATTAATTCATAAGTTTGCATTAAATCATCATATTTTTGTCATTCGGTATTTATTTTAATTGGTACACCTTCAAGTAATTTATAATCCATTATTTTTTTTAAAATATTAATTTCAATTTTCCTTAAAACATAAAGTGTTTTAATTTCAAAACCATCTTCAATTCTATCTTCAGCGCCAAAATAATTAAGAATTCAATCTTGAAACTCAGTACCATTATCATATTTTGAATCAAATGGTGATATCCCAGTTCGAGCAAATTCAGAACGAAAAACATTTACTGGATTAAATCTATTTGGCTCAGATAACTTTCGTTCTTCTGTTACTACTTTTCTATCAGATGATGATAAACTATAATAGGATTTATCTAAATCAAAGTAAAATAATGAATTTACATTTAAATCATTTATTCTAAGATACAAGTCTCACGATTTTGCACTTCTTCCAATAAAGTTAATAGCGTCAAGTAATTCTTGATGAATTTCATTATTTGAATCTAATTCTCCTGGTGATTTGAAAAAGAAATTTGTCGCAAAGTTTACTTTCATTTGAAGATTACTTCCGCCAACTTTATTAATAATTTCAAAAATGGTTTCATCCTTATTATCATATTTATATTTTGTTATTTTATCTCACTTATTAAGTTGGCTAATTGTATAACTACTTTCTTTTGGTTTTGTTAAACCTAATGATTGATAAAATTCTAATCGTTTAATTCGAAAAGTAGGATCACCTGTAATATTTTCATAGTCTCGCGTTTTAAAAACTTTATCTAAATCATCATAATCTCACGAATTATAAAAATCTCAAATTTTGCTAGTTAAATTATCATATTTAATTAATTTTTTTTCTAAATTTCTTTTAAAATTAATTGTACTTTTAATAATATGCACAGGATAAGGCTGCTTGGTCATATTAGTGCCAACAAATGATAAATCAATTGTATTAGCTAAACTCATAATTAACGAATATGGCATCCCACCAACTAAAAATAAACTACAGAAAATAACAACAATTAATAAAACTACTTGTGAATTTAAAAAAGTTACCGCAAATAAAATACCACTTGATGCAAAAAAAGATAATGCCAAAGAATATAAAAATAATTTCAATAATAAATTTTGATAAACTTGTAAATACTGTGGATCATTATTAATTAAATAACCAATATAACCAATTCCTAAAGCAAATAAAATAATTGTTCCTAAGAAAAAGATAATCAAAATTCAAAGTGAAATTAATTTTAAGAAAAATAAAGTAAATCGAGAATATGGTTTGGAAATTAAAAGTAAATATGTCCCATCTTCAAATTCTCGACCAAAAATTTTAATGATAACTAACAACACAAACAATAATAATAAAATATTATTAAAAATAAACACTCCGTATTGAAAATTTTTTAAAAAATCATAAATATTTGTTGAAGATAAAAAAAGAGTAATCGCAATTGCACCAAATAAAACAAGTGACAATAACACTAAAACTCAAACTGCCATTGAACGGCGGATTTTAAAAATTGAAAATGATATTATTGAATATCATGAATTTGATTTACCTTTTTTAAGCATTTTATTCTCCATCTATTTTCTTAAATTACTCAATTTATGTCTCTTAATTTTATAGCGAGGTATTTATACAATATGTATTTTATCATTTTTTATGCATTTTATCATTTTTTAATTTGTTTTACTAGTATAACTAATTTTTAAATTATATTTAAAATTACCTTGTAAGTGAAATTGATCAAACGCTTGTTTATGAACATATGGCATAATATTAATAATTTTTTCATTATTTTTTAAATCAACAAATTTTCAACTAATTTTTAAGTGTTTGACATCACCGTTTTGATAAATATTTGTAACTTCAAGTTTTGGTCGATATTGTTTATTTAGTACCGATGCTAAATTATTTTTTTGGGCTTGGGAAATTTCAATTCTTGTCCCTAATGCTGGTAAATAAGCTTGTCATGCATCAATAGTAAAGACCATTGAGTTATCATATAATTTTAAAAGAGAATTAAAATGTTTTGTAAAATCTGTTCGCTCATATTTCCCCACTATACCACCATTTAAATCAACAACACCATTGATATTAATAACACCAGAAGCAACTACTGGTTTGACCTTAACACCAAGATGTAAAACTGCTTGCCCAGTATATCCTTTAATATTTATTGCATCTAATTGCAGCAGAATAATATATTCAACGTTATCATTTATCATTTGTAAAGTAAAGATGCAAGTAGGATTTTTAACCCTTATAAGACTGCACCCCAAAAAGTAAGTATTAGTAAAAAAGGTTTATAAACTTTTATTTATTATATCCTTTTCTTTGCGGCTTGAATATCATTTATTTCATTTTTTAACATCATTAATATATTCGTCATGCGATAAGTAAATATTGTTATGAATTGTTGCTTTTTTTAATAAAGAATGAAAACT
>NZ_RCOO01000011.1:0-18696 GCF_003987485.1 Spiroplasma endosymbiont of Megaselia nigra | reverse complement strand
AGTTTTCATTCTTTATTAAAAAAAGCAACAATTCATAACAATATTTACTTATCGCATGACGAATATATTAATGATGTTAAAAAATGAAATAAATGATATTCAAGCCGCAAAGAAAAGGATATAATAAATAAAAGTTTATAAACCTTTTTTACTAATACTTACTTTTTGGGGTGCACTCTACATTACTCAAATTTTGGTAGTAACTCAGCTTATGCTGGTTATTATTTGTGACATGATTCAACCAATATATATGTTTTTTTATCTTTAGTTGCACAAACACAAAAGGGAGGTATTGGTGAAATACGGGGGGGCTGAAGCCTCAATTAATTATAAAGGAATTACGTTCCATTCATCATTTTCTTTACAAAGTGTTAAAAATAATTTAAATAATGCTTTAAATAAAGAAATTAATTTAACATCTGATTATTCAGGTAGTTTGGAAGATAAAAATAATATAAATGATCTAACTGGAAAAGGAAAGGATTTAACAACATTATTAACTACAACTATAAAAAATGTATTAGGAAATGAATATTCAAAATGAGAACGATATATTCAACTATTTTCATTTAATAATAGTACACGTAAAGCAACAACTGTTTTTAAATTTAAAAATTCTAATACTGGCAATCAAGAAATATGAACTTTCGAAACACCGATTAATATAAAATTATCAGAAAATTATTGAGGTAAGTCACTAAGTGCTAGATTAAATTTTTTTCCGGGACAAATTGTTAATCCAAATGATTCTACTCAAGGGATGGTTTCTGATAAACCAATCCAATTAGAGCCTGATAAAGTAAGTGATACTTATGGTGGGACATTAGAATTTCATACAACTGCGCATTTACAATTTGATGGACTTAATGACTCATCTGAATGAATGACAGTAAATGGTCAACCTGTTGAAGTTATTAATAACAAATTTGTTTACAATATGAAAGATCAACGTGTTACGGAAGGCAAAGATGGCACAAATATTTATGATATTGTTGTTAGTCATGATGATGGAAAAAATAAAGCAAAATATCAAATAAAATATAAAATTTCTAATTTAGTACCAACTTTATTACCTAAATGATATGCGTGAGATCCAGCTAAAAATCCTAATCAAAATGATTTAATTGTACCATCAATTGATGGTAAACCTAATCCAAAGTATGACCCCGAAGTTAATCCAGAAACTGGTACAAAAACCCAAATATTATGAGTAAAGAAAAAATCTCAATATCCTTTTCCATTAGATCCTTTAAATAAATATGGTGAAGTTATTGACCCTAAAAGAAATCCACAAGATTATGATTTAGGCTTTTTAGCAGAAGGCTCAGTTGTTGGAATGGGAGTTCAGCAATTATTTAATCCAGCAGAAGTTAATGAGATTTGGCGAGAAGGAGTTAACAGTAATTTAGATAGTCCTGCTAATCTAACAGAACGTGAGCGATTAACTAAAATAGAACCGGATTCAGTTAATAGGTATTGGTTTTGAGAAGGCTTTTGGCATTATATTACAAGAAATAATGATAGTTTAGCATATGAAAAATATGTATTAATTGGCGCAAAATATCAAGATAAATACCCCCGTTTTTTAGATCTTTTAGGTAATAATAACATTGCAGTTGATTTTTGAACAACTATTCATGGCATTCATCTAAAAAATTATTTAGTTGATTATAAAAAACTTGATGTAACTAAAATTAAAAAATTAAATTTTGAACAAGTTTTTAGTTATTGAAAAGAATATACTTCGGATATAATTGCACAGCGTATTCCTCCAGATCCAAATCCGTCTAATTTTGTTGATATTTCTGGTAATTTTCCAGCAATTAAAATGAATGAAATTGATACGAATAAAATTCGTTCCTTAGTTTTAGCTTATGCTCAAAATTATATTAACCAAAAAGCAAGTGGGGCAAAATTAGGTATTGATTATTATGTCGTAACAAAAGAGGGTATTGATATTAGTAGTAATGTTGATGCTTTAAAACCATTGTTAGATAATGCGACGGAACCAAAATATCTTAATATTATAATTAAAACAAAACAATTTTCCTCTATATTAATTGGTGAAGCTAATGGAAGTATTAAGAATTCACGAAATTATGATCCAGAAAAAGTAAAAGACTTATCAAAAATTAAATTTAATAATCAAAAATTTAACTTTGGTGATTTTTCAATTGAAGAAATGAAAAATTGAATTATAAAATATATTAATTTAGGATTAAAAAAATCTGATTATACAGATTTAGTTTTTAATAAAGACTATGGAATTTCAATTAACGATATTCCACCAACGGATGAAAATCATAATAATGTTCCTGGTTATTTTAATGATGAAATATTTTCTGATTTCTTAAATAATTTAGAAAATTCTAAAAAAATAACTGTTATAGTATATGCTAATGATGCAAGTGATTTAGCTGAAGGAAAAACCGAATTTGTTCTTGAAAATTATATTGATGTTAATAAACCTAATCCTGATCCAACCGATCCGACTAACTTTGTTGATCCAATTGACCAAAACCCTAATCCAATTGATCCGATAAATCCAGAAATGCCAACGTCAGGAGATAAAAAATATTTAGGATGATTGTTACCAGTTATTATTATTCCAATAATTGGAATAGTTTGATTTTATTTTCGTTTTAAAAAAAGAATTAGATATTGTAATATTTACATTAAATTTAGGGAAAATATAAAATATTTTCCTTTTAATTTGTCAAAAAAATTATATATTTTATACTTGAATTTATAATTTATTGTTTGATATAATATAATGAATTAATAAAAGAGGAGTTTTATAAAATGATTGAAGATACAATAATTGCTCCAGCAACTGCAATGGTAAAGCAAGCAATTGCAATTATTCGCATGTCTGGAGTGGATAGTTATAAAATTATTAATAAAGTTTTTTCAAAAAAAATTATTCCACACGGAAATCAAATTTACTATGGTTATTTAAGAGATGGCAAAGATATTATTGACCAAGTTATTTTGGTTTGTTTTCAAAAACCTAATTCTTTTACTGGAGAAGATATTATTGAAATTAATTGCCATGGTGGCGTATTAGTTACAAATAATATTATTAAGTTATTACTAAAAAATGGAGCACGTTTAGCAAATAAAGGTGAATTTTCACAACGAGCGTTTTTAAATGGAAAACTTAATTTAATTCAGACAGATGCTATTAATAACTTAGTTAATGCGACAAATGATACTAGTGCAAAAATAGCTTTGAATAATTTGCAAAATAAAAATACTTATTTAATTAGTACATATCGTGATGAATTATTAGATATCATTGCAAATATTGAAGTAAATATTGATTATCCTGAATATGATGGTGTTGGTGATTTAACTACACAAGAATTAAACCAGCGGTTATTAATTTTAGAACAAAAAATTAATGATTTAGTTAAAATTAGTAAAGTTGGAAAAATGATTGATGATAGTATTAATGTCTTAATTTTAGGAAAGCCAAATGTTGGAAAATCATCATTATTAAATGCATTAATGAACGAAGATAAAGCTATTGTTTCTGATTTGCCAGGAACAACAAGAGATATTGTTGAAGGAAAGATTAATTTAGGACCATTAACATTAAATATTATTGATACAGCTGGCTTACGTGAGACAGTTGATAAAATTGAGCAAATTGGAATTGATAAAGCACGTCAACAAGTTATTAATGCTGATTTAATTTTAATTGTTGCTGATAATTATGCTAATTTAATGAATTTAAGTCCTGAACTTAAAAAACTAATTAAAAATAAAGAATATTTGTTAGTTTTAAATAAAAGCGATTTACTTAATATGCAAGTACAAAATGAAAATTTGCAACAAAATATTCTTTTAATTTCAGCATTAAACCGAGATATCAAGTCTCTTATTGATAAAATTTTAAATTTATATAAAACAGCCCAGATTACAAAAGATGATCAACTAGTTTTGTCAAATATAAAACAAATTTCTTTATTAGAGAAGGTAGCAAATTCAATAAAAAATGCATATAATAATAGTAAGAGTGGATTTCCGGTTGATATTATTAATGCTGACTTACATGAGGCTTGAGAAATATTGGGTGATATTCTAGGTGAAAACTATGAAGAAGACTTATTAACAACAATTTTTAGTAAGTATTGCCTAGGAAAATAGGAGGAAAATATGCAAGGAATTTTTGACACACATTGTCATTTAATGTCACATGAATATGAGAACGAAGAAACATCAGCTATTATTGCTGATGCTAAAATTAGTGGCGTGTTTTGACTTAATAATGTTGGTTATGATTTAGATTCTAGCCAAGCAGCAGTTCGCCATGCAATGCAGTATGATAATGTTTTTGCAACAATTGGGTTTCATCCAACTGATGTTGCTAAATATGGGTTTTCAGATTTAGAGAAATTAGATCAATTATTAAATAGTGATAAAGTAATTGCTGTTGGCGAAATTGGTTTAGATTATTTTCATAAAACTGTTTCTCCAGATTTACAAAAGCATTGATTTATTAAACAAATTGAATTAGCAAAACAACATAATCTTCCACTTGCCATTCATTGCCGTGATGCTTATGAAGATTGTTATGAAATATTAAAAGAACAAAAAATAACACAAGGTTTGATGCATTGTTATAATGGGACAATTCAAATGGCTCAAAAATTTTTAGATTTAGGATTTTATCTTTCGTTTGCTGGTAATATTACTTTTAAAAATGCTCAGGAATTACGGGAAGTTGCTAAAATGGTACCATTAAATAAAATTTTAGTGGAAACTGATGCACCATATTTAACTCCTGATCCATATCGAGGGAAAAAGAATTATCCTAAATTTATTATGTATACAGTTAAAAAAATAGCAGAATTAAAGAATATGCCGGTTGAAGAAATGATTCGTATTACTAATAAGAATGCACGCAAGTTATTTAATCTTGATTAATTTTTAATTTTAAATTTAAAAATTACAATAAAAAAATATTAGATTAACCTAATATTTTTTTTGCTTCAATTTATTTTCTTTTTTTACCTAATGACGATAATAATCCTTTTTCTTGGAAATTATATAAACCATTTTCGATGTTTTTCTTAATTGTTTTTTCAAAGATTTTTGTTCCTTCTATAACACAATTTAATGGATCTGAAGCTATTTTGGTTGGTAATTGGAAAATATCAAAGAAATATTTATCAATATTTCTAATTAAAGCTCCTCCCCCACAAACTGTAATTCCATTTCTGAAGATATCACCAGCTAATTCTGGTGGTGTATTTTCTAATAATTCAATTACTAAATCTGTAATTTTAGAAAATGCATTTAATAAAACATTTCTAATTTCTTCTGAAGAGATTTTTGCTTCTTTTGGTAATCCTGAAACAATATCACGTCCGTAGATTTGCATTGATCTTTCGTTATGGTATTTAACTAATGAACCAATGAATTTTTTAACATCTTCAGCTGTTTTTTGCCCAATTGCAATGTTATATTCTGAACGAATGTATTTACGAATATCATCATCAAAATGATTTCCGGCAACTTTAATTGATTTTGAAACAACGATATCACCTGATGAAATAATAGCTAAATCAGCTGTTCCTCCACCAATATCAATGATTAAATGACCTTTAGGTAATTCAATATTAATTCCTGCTCCTAAAGCGGCCATTTTAGCCTCTTCTTCAATGATAACTAATTCAGCGCCCATTTCTTTAGCAACATTTTTTAATGCTTCTCTTTCAAGTTCAGTAACTCCACTTGGACATGCTAATAATACAATAGCATTTTTTCAAATGTTCATCATTTTCATTCTTGAAAAGATGTGTTTTAATAAATCTTGTGCAGCTTCCATGTCTGCGATAACTCCATCTACTAATGGTGTTACCATTCTAATATCCCCGTGTGTTTTTCCTACCATATCATAGGCGGCTTTCCCTAAAGCAATTAAACTATTAGTTTTATTGTTATAAGCCATTAATGATGGTTCATTGTAGATTACACCCTGTCCTGAAACATATGCTAAAACATTAGCAGTTCCTAAGTCAAGAGAAATAAATGGTCTAGTTTCTGGTCTCACGTTTTTGTCCTCCTTAACAATTTAATAACTATTATAATAAATTAATGATTATTCTAGTAATTTAATTCTTTTACATGCATTAATTCTAATCTTAAGATATCAAAGATGTCTGATTCAAATTTTTTAGTTCCATTAATAACAGCTAATAATGGTTGTTCTCCAATTTTTGATGGTAATTGTAATGTATCTGTAAAGTAACGATCAATCCCTTTGATTAAAGCTCCTCCTCCACAGATTGTAATTCCATTTCTGAAGATATCACCAGCTAATTCTGGTGGTGTTTCTTCTAACACTTGAACTGTTAGGTCAATAATTCTTGACACTGGTACTTTTAATACTTCTCTGATTTCTTCAGGTGTTACTTCAATTTCTCTTGGTAATCCTGAAACAACATCACGTCCATAAACTTTCATTCTTCTTTCGTCAGGGTATTTTGATAATGACCCAATTTCGATTTTAATTTGTTCAGCAGTTTTTGATCCAATTTCTAGACCATATTGTGAACGAATGAATTTTTGTGCTTCATCATTTAAGTAATTTCCAGCAACTTTAACTGATTTTGATAATACGATATCTCCTGAGGCCATAACAGCAATATCTGTTGTTCCTCCTCCCATATCAATCACCAGGTTTCCAGCAGGTTTGTAAATATCAACCCCCCCACCCAATGCAGCCATTTTAACTTCTTCTTCTATAAAAACTTTTGATGCTCCTAAGTTCATAGCAATTTTTTTCAAAGCAGCTTTTTCTAATTCAGTAATTACTGATGGACAAGCCAATAACATAATTGAATGTTTTAATTGTTTTGTAATACGTAGTTTTGTAAAGATATATCTTAATTGTGCTTCTGTTGCACGAATATCTGTAATAACTCCGTCAACCATTGGTCTAACAATACGAATTGACTTATTTCCTTTTCCGATCATTTTGTAAGCTTCGGCTCCTACAGCAATAATTCTGTTTTCTTTAATTCTGTAAGCAACAATTGAAGGCTCATTGTAAACGATTCCTGAACCTGAAACATATACTAATGTATTAGCAGTTCCTAAATCCATAGAAACGAAAGCCGGTTTTTTTGCACTATTAAATAAAGCCATGTAATTTTGTCCTCCTGTTTATTGTTAAATTAATTATTTAGATTAATATATTTGTGATTAATCAATAAAATGAATTGCAAGTCCCTATATTTATTTTCAGATAGAGAATACAATACAAAAATATTATAACATAAATCATAATCTTTCCTAAAAATTATTCCATAATTAAGTTTAGTATCGGTTTGTATTAATGCTTAAAGGAATTACAAAAGTGGGTGACATAATTGTTAAAATTCTAATTAAACTATTAACTAAATTTTCAATTCATTGCTTTGCCTCATCAATTGTTAAAAAGTATTTAGTTAATTTTAAATATTTAACTTCAACTGTTTCTTTTAAAAAAGTTAAATATTTTTTAACTAATGTTGTAATATAAGTATTAATATCAGTTGGTGTTTTATATCGATATTCAATTTCAATTGCTGATTGCCCACGCTTATATTTATATTCAAAAATTTGTGTATCAGATAAAATTATAATTGGATTATAAATCGTCATATAAATAAATAAAGTTTTTAAATCATAAATATTAATTTTGCCTTCTTCAATGCTGGTAATAGTTGAATTAAATCAATCACTATAGATTTCTTCAATATTTGTTGAACTAGGATAAGGCCAGGCAATACCACTATTATTATTTAGTAATTGATTTCAAGGTTTATCAATATTAATGTAACCAGACGAAGTCAAAATTTGTTGAATAAATCAATATGAGAAATATGGTTCATTAATTGTTTTGTCAGAATTAAAAACTGCTCCAAAAATTGGTTGATCAGTTTTTGATGTATAAGTTCAATTTGCCAAAGCTTGGCGAATTCGTACATCAATTGTTGAACAACTTACAACTGAATTAATTGCTGTAGTTATAAAAGTTAGTGCTGTTAAAAATGATAATACTTTTTTCATTATTGCCTTACCCTTATTATTATAATTTTATCATTTTTCTAAAAATTATAATAAAAAAATAGATAAGTAGTTTTTAACTTATCTATTTTTTTTGTTTTCTTCAATTAAGTCGGTTCTAATTTTTTTCTCATAAGCAATACATCCATCAATAACAGATGTTTCGGCGTTTTTAGCTACACGAACAGGAATTTGAAAATAATCTGATAGAAATTCTTTAATTCCGGCAATTTGACCACATCCTCCAGTAACTAAAATTCCATTAGCAACAGCATCACCAGCTAACTCAGCTGGAGTTTTTTCTAAAACTTCGGTTATTAATTGTGTAATTGATGAAAAAATACTTATTAATAATTTCCTAATTTCTGAATCTAAAATTTCTGCTTCTTTTGGCATTCCTGTTACAACATCACGACCGAAAATAATCATTTTTTTATTTTCTTTTATTTTGTATAATGAACCAATTTGTTTTTTAATTTGTTCAGCAGTAACAACACCAATTAAAATAGTATGCTTCGCACGAATGTATTTTAAGATTTCTTCATCAATATAATTCCCAGCAGTTTTAATTGATTTACTTTCAACAATTCCACCAGCTGAGATAATAGCACAACTTGATTTTCCACCACCAATGTCTAAAATAAAAGTTCCTTTTGGTGCAAAAATATTTTCACTCGCTCCTAATGCAGCCATTAATGAATCTTCCTCAATTTTTACAAAGTCAGCACCAATATTTTTACACATCTTGATTATTGCTTGTTTTTCTAAGTCTGTAACATTTTTGGGACATGCAATTAAAACAATAGCATTTTTTCATAAATCAGTTACTTTTGCTTTTTTCCCTATTTGTTGAATAAATTCTTCTGCAATAGTTAAATCCGTAACTGCTCCATTACGTAATGGTGAGTAAATTTCAATTTTATCGTGTGTTTTGCCAATTAACTTTTTAGCATCATCACCCAATGCTATTAGTTTCTTAGTTCCGATTTCATATGCCATTACTGATGCTTCATTAAAAATAATGCCTCTCCCAGCAACATAAGCAATCGAATTAGTAGTTCCTAAATCGATAGCAATGAATTTCCGGGGTGCTTTTGGCGAAATGTTAAATGTATTTTTCAATACTTCTGATATTGCCATCTTTAAAATGTCTCCTTCCGCTTATTGCTTCGTTAAAAAACATAGCAATAATAGTAACATAATAATTTTCTTAAATATTAAACCCTTTATTTGTTATAAAACATTCAATATCAAGTAACTTTATTATATAAAATCTGGTATAATTTGCAATTAAAAATGATAATTTCAAGTTTCTTTTTTCTTTTTTAAAAATTTTAGTTATTTTTTATGTTATTAGTTCTTTGAAAAATAAAAAAAGTATATTTTAAAAATATACTTTTTATGAAATTTTGTATTCATTTGCATCAAGTAATTGAATTCTTTCAATTACAGCACCTAAATTTTTTTCATAAGTTTTAGCACCATCAATTACACACATTAATGGATCATTTGCAGCTTTTACTTTTAATTGGAAAATTGATTCAAAATATTTTACAATTCCACGAATTAAAGCTCCTCCTCCACAGATGGTAATACCATTTCTAATAACATCACCAGCTAATTCTGGTGGTGTTTGTTCTAATACTTCTACTAATAAGTCTGTAATTCTTGAAAAAGGGGCTAATAAAACGTTTTTAATTTCTTCAGGTTTAATTAATACTTCTCGTGGTAATCCCGTAATAATATCACGACCAAAGGCACGAACTGGTTTTTCATTAATTATTTTAACTAATGCACCAATTTCTTTTTTAATTTGTTCGGCCGTTCTAATTCCGACTAGCACATTGTATTCAGAACGAATATATTTTTGAATTTCTTGATCTAAGTGTTTTCCCGCAACTTTAACTGATTTTGAAATTACAATATCACCAGCTGAAATAATTGCAATATCTGTTGTTCCCCCACCAATATCAATTACTAAATTTCCTTGTGCTAGACCAATATTAATGCCAGCTCCTAATGCTGCTAGTTTAACTTCTTCTTCTACTAAAACGTGACTTGCTCCCATATCTTTTGCAATAGCTTTTAAAGCACCACGTTCTAATTCGGTAACTCCACTTGGGCATGCCAATATTACTAGTGAATTTTTTCAAATTCCTGATAATTTTAATCTACTAAAAATGTGTTTTAACAAATCTTGAGCCGCTTCCATATCGGAGATAACTCCGTCTACTAATGGTGTTACCATTCTAATATGATCATGCGTTTTTCCAACCATTTTGTATGCTTCATTTCCTAAGGTAATTAATGAGTTACTTAAAGTGTCATATGCCATCATCGAAGGTTCGTTATAAACAATTCCCTGACCTGATACATAGGCTACTGTGTTAGTTGTCCCTAAGTCTAGTGCTAAAAAAGAGTAGTCTTTTCCAAATTTATAATTAGCCATATTTCTTTTTGCCTCCCACTCCTATATTTAAAATTTATGATTATTTTAATATAACAGTCTAGTATAATTATACTATAAAATCAAGATAAGTAAATGAAAAAGGTGTTTATCGGGGAGTGAAGGCTAAAATGGGAGTATTTGTGATTGTTGAAGGTAAGACAGATTCAACAAAGTTAAAAAGTATTTTTCCTAATATTAAAACAATTGAAACTAGCGGTAGTGGGATTACAAAAGAAAAATTAGCATTGATCAAAAAAATTAGTTTAAATAATAAAGTAATTATTTTTACTGATCCTGATTATCCTGGGCAAAAATTACGTCAAATTATTAGTGATTATTTAGAAAACAACTGCCTGCATGCTTTTATAAGTAAGAATGATGCAACCAAGGGTAAAAAAGTTGGAATTGCTGAGGCATCTGAAGATACAATTAAAAATAGTATTAATAATTTAATTAGTTTTTCAAACCAGCCAGTTGATAATCTACAATGAAGTGATTATATTAATTTAGTTGATTCAAAAGTAAAACGCGAAAAAATTATTAAGTACTATAACTTAATGCCAACCAATAATAAAACAACATTTAAATGACTAAATTATATGAATGTTAAAAAACAAGATTTAATTGATATTTTAAAGGAGAAATAATGAAGAAACAAAACCAAGAAATGCGTGCCGAAGGAATAATAGCTAAAAAGAGTAAGGGACAAAACTTTTTAACAAATCCTCATTTTATTAATTTAATTGTTGATAGTGCATTTGATTTACCAAACACAAATATTTTAGAAATTGGTCCAGGAATGGGTGCTTTGACGAGTTCTATTTTATTAAAAGCAAACAAACTTGTTTGTGTTGAGATTGATTCAACTTTAGTAGAATATTTAACATTAAAATTTAAAGATCAGGGTTTAACTGTTATCCAGGCAGATATTTTAACCATTGATTTAGAAAAATTATTTTTAACAGAATTTTTAGATAATAATCCAATTAGTATTATTTCCAATATTCCTTATTATATTACTTCACCAATTATTTTTAAATTATTAAAAATAAATAATCCAAAAGTAAAAGAAATTATTTTAATGATGCAAAAAGAGGTGGGTGAACGAATTATGGCTCAGCCAAATTCAAAAAACTATAGTAGTCTTTCTGTTGTTTGTCAATTTTATAGTGACATTGAAAAAGTTTCCTTAGTTGGTCGTAATAATTTTGTTCCAGTACCAAAAGTTGATAGTATTGTTTTAAAATTTAAATTGAATAAAAAATATCCTTTATTAATAAATGATGAAGAATTTATTAGATTTATTCGAATGATGTTTGAAACAAAGCGAAAAACAATTTTAAATAACTTAGCAATTATTATTAACAATAAAATTTTAGCCGAAGATATTTTGGTAAGATTAAACTATGCATTAAATTTACGTTCAGAAAATTTAAGTTTAAATGATTTTTATCTTTTATATAATGAAATTAAACAAACTAAGGGAGAACTATAAAAATGAAAATTAGATCATATGGTAAGTTTAATTTAACTTTAGAGGTTTTTCACAAACATAAATTTAAAAAAATGCACCATATTAAAAGTATTATTTTTCCTTATAAGGAAGAATATGATTTTGTTGATTTATTGCCTTATCAAGGTAAACAAACAATTTTTACTTGTAATAAAAAAGAACTAGATTCAAATAATAATACTATTTTGGAAGCATATCATAAATTTGTTGTTATGTTCCCTAAGTTTAAATCAACTCCAGTTCATATTAATTTAATTAAAAATACAACTATTGGTTCTGGTCTTGGTTATTCTGCTAGTAATGCTGTTGCAATGATTAAACTTATTTGTCATTTTTTTAATATTAATTATTATTCTTGGAAAATTAAAAAGTTAATTCAAAGTCTTAGTTCCGATGCTTTATTTTTTTATTTAGAAAAACCAGCAATAATCTCTGGTTATGGTCATAAAATTAAGTATTTAACAATGCATCAAATTAATAAGTATAAAATCCCAAATCTTAAAATTATTGATTCAAAAATATCATCAATCACAAAAGAGGTTTATCAAGAATTTGACCATAATTATCAATACTATAAAACAAAAAAAATAATTAATAATCTTTATTTTAATATGTTACAACAGCCCGCTTTTAAAATTAATCCAGAGTTAAAAAAATTTTATCTTACACTAAAGCAAGAATATTCAAATGTAATGCTTTCTGGTGGTGGCGGTGCTTTTTTGGCTTGATAATTTAGTTTTAAAGTATATTTTAAAATTAAATTAGGCTATAATTGAACATAAATGAGGAGATTGTAAAATGAAAAAAGTATTGTTAATTGATGGAAATTCTTTGCTTTTTAGAGCATTTTATGCCACAGCGTATAATGGCGAGATGTTAAAAAGTTTGGATGGAACACCAACAAATGCTGTTTATGCATTTGCCAATATGTTGAATAAAATATTAAAAACAAATAACTACTATAGTGTTATTGTTGCTTTTGATAAAGGAAAAAAGAATTTTCGTCATGATTTATTAGTTGACTACAAAGATGGTCGGAGTAAAACGCCAAATGAATTAATTGTACAATTTCCAATTGTAAAAGAATTTTTAGATAGTTATCAAATTCCATATTTAGAGCAAGAAGGATATGAAGCTGATGATTTATTAGGATGTTTAGCAGTGCTGGCTGAAAAAGAAGATTTTTATGTTGATATTTTTTCAAGTGATAAAGATTTATATCAATTAATTACTAATAAAACAAATATTTTAGTGCCACGTCAAGGCGACAGTGCTGATGTTATTGATGAAACAGCTTTAAGAGCAAAATGGGGAATTATACCATTACAAGTTCCTGATTTAAAAGGGCTAATGGGTGATCTTTCCGATAATTTAAAGGGTGTTCCAAAGGTTGGTGAAAAAACAGCAATAAAATTAATTAAGGAATATCATTCAATTGAAAATTTATATGATAATATTGAGCAGATTAAGGGTGCATTACAACAAAATTTATTAAATCATAAGGAAAGTGCATTATTATGCAAAAAGATAGCTACTATTTTTTGTGATATTAATTTAGAACATTTTACTTTTACTCAGTTTTCACCAAATCAAGAAAAATTAATGCAATTTTATTTAAAATATAATATGAATTCATTTGTAACAAAGTTGTTTAATAATCAAGATAATAGTACCGAAAACTCAAATATAACAGTAAAAATTATTGAAGAATGATGTTCCGAATTTAATGAAAATAACACTACTGTTTATTTAGAATTATTAGATGAAAATTATCATACTGCAGAAATTATTGGGTTTGGAATTGTTAATTCGAAAGGTGTTTTTTATTTTGATTATATCAATGCAAAGCATGATAAACTATGACATCAATTTTTAAATGATACTAAATATCAAAAGTTAACTTATCATGCAAAGAGTTTAATTGTTGCTTTAGCTCGTGATAATATTTTTGTTCAAAATATTGAATATGATATGATGCTAGCTGGTTATGTTTATAATTCAAATGCAAAAAATAGTTTAGATACTTATATTAATTTATTTGAAAAAAAACAAATTTTGACTGATGAATTATTTTATGGCAAAGGGGTTAAAAAACAAATTCCTGCTGATGTAATTAAATTAAGTCATTTTATTGGTGAAAAAGCATCGTACATTCATAAATTAAGACCAAAAATTATTGAGTTATTAAAAGCTAATCAGCAATATGATTTATATTATAAGATTGAGTTACCAACCGCTTTTGCATTAGCACGAATGGAAATTAATGGTGTTAAAGTTAACCAACATGAATTAACAACACAAACCTTACGAATTGAAAAAATTGTGCAAGAATTAAATAATGAAATTAATGATATTGCACAAAAAGAAATTAATCCTAATTCACCAAAACAAATTTCAGAATTATTATTTCAAGATCTTTCATTACCTGATCGGAAAAAAGGGTCAACAGCACAAGAAACATTAGAAGAAATAAAAAATAACCATGTGATTATTCCAAAGATATTAGATTATCGAAAGTATCAAAAATTATATTCAACTTATTTAAAGGGGATGGAAAAATATATTTTTGCTGATGGGAAAGTTCATACAATTTATAAACAAACCTTAACAAATACTGGTCGGCTTTCATCTGTGGAACCTAATATGCAAAATATTAGTATTCGTGATAATGTTCAAAAAGAGGTACGAAAAATTTTTGTTGTTTCATCGCCAAATAATGTTTTATTATCTTGTGATTATTCACAAATTGAATTACGAATTTTAGCACATATTTCAAAAGACCAAGATTTAATTGCTGCTTTTAATAAGAATGAAGATATTCATACTAATACTGCAATGAAAATTTTTAATTTATCAAAAAATGAAATTACACCAAATATTCGTCGTAGTGCGAAAGCTGTTAATTTTGGGATTATTTATGGAATTAGTGATTTTGGTTTAGCAACTGATTTAAATATTTCTGTTGCAAAAGCAAAAGCAATAATTAATAATTATTATCAACAATTTCCAACAATTAAGGCTTTTATTGATCAACAAGTTGAGTTTTGTAAACAAAAAGGTTATGTTACAACAATTTTTAATCGGAAACGTTATGTCCCAGAAATTAATGACCGTAATTATATGCAACGTGAATTTGGAAAGCGGATTGCAATGAATATGCCAATTCAAGGTAGTGCAGCGGATATTATTAAAATTGCTTTAAAAAATATTGACCAAGAATTTTTAAAATTAAATTTAAAAGCAAAAATTATTGCACAAATTCATGATGAATTAATTTTTGAAATTCCGCAAGTTGAATTAATTCAAGTGCAAAAAATTGTTAAAACATTGATGGAAGATTCTACTAAATTAGATGTAAAGTTAATAGTTGATATGAAAACTGGTTTAAGTTGATATGATTTAAAATAAGATTAAATCATATCATTTTTATAATTTTAATTACTTATTAGCATCTTGATTTTTATTAGATATAAAAATAAAATTAAATTATTAATTAAGAAAGAAGGAACAATATGCCAGAATTACCAGAAGTTGAAACGGTCCGTCGTATTTTAACAAAACATGTTGTTGGAAAAACAATTACTGATTGTCAAATTTTTTGAAATAAAATAATAAAATATCCTCTTGATTCAAAGGAATTTATAAAAAAAATTGTTAAACAAAAAATTAATCGAATTGATCGAATGGGGAAACATTTACTATTTATATTGGATGATTATGTTTTAATTAGTCATTTACGTATGGAAGGCAAATATTATTTTACACTAAAAGATGAACCTGGTGAATGACAACATATTATGGTTTTATTTGAACTTGATCATCAATTTCAATTACGTTATCATGATACAAGAAAATTTGGGACAATGCATTTATATAATAAAAATGATTATTTACAACAAGCACCATTGAATAAGTTAGGATATGAACCATTTGATGAAAAAATTACAGTTTCATATTTAAAAAATGCTTGGCAAAATAAATCACAGCCGATTAAAACAACATTATTGGAACAAAATGTTATTGTTGGAATTGGGAATATTTATGCCAATGAAATTTTATTTGCTTCTAAAATTCATCCTGGTGAAAGAACAAAAAATTTAGTTGATCAAGATTATCAAAATATTATTGACAATACAAAATTAGTTTTACAAAAAGCAATTGATGAAGGAGGAACAACCATTGCAACTTATCATCCTGAACCAGGAATGGATGGTAAATTTTTACAACAATTAAAAGTACATGGGCGTAATAAAATGGAATGTGTTAATTGCCATAAATTAATTGATAAAATTTTTGTCAATGGACGAGGAACTTATTTTTGTAATTATTGTCAAAAATTAAAATAAAAAGGCATTCCTTGTTTAGAAATGCCCTTTAGAAAAAACTATTTACTAACCGATACCTATCTTTGGGTATTACCTTTTAGGAGGCTCATCCATCAGGTAATGATAAGCTCTGTTTGTTTACTATATGTTGCCATATAGCACTTTATTTATAACACGGGATTTTTAAAAAAGAGGATAAGAATTCTAAAAATTATATTTTTTTTCTTTTTTTGGTAAATTTTGGTAAATTAGGTAAATATTAATAAATTCCTTTGTTTTATATTATTTTTTAAAATAAAAAGTTTATAATATTATCGTAATATTTTATATTAGAAGGGAAAAGAATTATGGGACAAAAATATCATGCTAGATTAGTTAATGCTAGTGAAATAATTAAAAAAGCACATCAAAATAAATATGCTGTTGGTCATTTTAATATTAACAACCTAGAGTGAACAAAAGCTTTATTAGAAGCTGCGCAAGCAACAAAAACACCAATTATTTTAGGAGCTTCAGAGGGAGCGATTAAATATATGGGAGGTTATAATTTAGTTGTTGCGATGGTTAATGCGTTATTAGACTCATTAGACATTACTGTTCTAGTAGCATTACATTTAGATCATGGTCAATCAGTAGAAAGTTGTAAAATGGCAATTGATGCTGGTTTTTCCTCAGTGATGTATGATGGTAGCCACCACCCATTTGCTGAAAATCTAAAAAATACAAAAGAAGTAGTAGCATATGCAAAAACAAATGGTGTATCAGTTGAAGCTGAAATTGGTACAATTGGTGGAGAAGAAGATGGTGTAGTTGGTGCTGGTGAAATTGGTGATCCAAAAGAAGCTTCGGAAATGGTAGCAACAGGAATTGATTTTCTTGCTGCAGGAATTGGAAATATTCATGGTCCTTATCCAACTGGATGACCAGGTTTAAATTTTCAAGCTTTAGAAGATATTAAAGCTGCTGCAAAAATTGGAATGGTTTTACATGGTGGTAGTGGAATTCCGCAAGAACAAGTTAAAAAAGCAATTTCATTAGGAATTAGTAAAATAAATGTTAATACTGAATTACAAATTGCATTTGCTGCTGCAACAAGAAAATATATTGAAGAGGGAAAAGATAAACCAGGAAATGGGAAAGGGTTTGACCCACGAAAATTATTAAAACCTGGATATGAAGCAATTAAAGCAACATTTGATGAATTAACATCATGGTTTGGATGCAAAGGTAAAGCATAAAAAAAATTTCAAGAATGAAATGTTTTTTTCTTTAACTTTATGTTTAAATAATGTTAATAAACAATTTCAACAAAAAGTTTATTAGAAAAAGGAGTTTTATTAGTTATGATTCAAAAATTTAGTAATTTTTATCAATTTTCAACAATAACAAGTTTAGCTGCTGGTAATTTTGAAGGTATGATTAAGCTTGGGATGTTATTAAAGCAAGGTAATTTTGGATTAGGAACTTTTGACCATTTAGATGGTGAATTAATTGTGCTAGATGGTGTAGGGTATCAATTAAAATCAGATGGAACAGTTAATGAAGTTACGGCAAGTATGACAAGTCCATTTGCTGTTATGGCATTTTTTGAAGAACATCAAAAAATTAATATTTCACAACTAACTAGTTATGAAGAAATTCAACAAATTATTGTAGATAATTTACCAAGTTTAAATTTATTTTATGGGATTAAAATTAATGGTTTATTTTCGGAAATAAAAACAAGAACTGTTTCATGGCAAGAAAAACCATATCCAACTTTATTAAAAGCATCAGAACAACAAGGAATTCTTAATGCTAAAAATATTAATGGTGATATTGTTGGTTTTTGAACTCCATCTTTTGCCAATACATTGGGAGTTAATGGTTTTCATTGCCATTTTATTAATACTGAAAAAAATACTGGAGGTAATGTTTTTGATTTTCAATTAGATTCAGGTACTATTGAAATATGCTATTTTTCAAAAATTAACTTAGAATTACCCACAAATAAAGAATATTTAGAAACAAATTTAATGGCTTTTGAATTACAAAAGGAAATTGAATTAGCAGAAAATGCAAAAAAATAAAATTATCTTAAATCTTAAAGTTCTTAATTAAGAACTTTAAGATTTTTTATTTAAATTTATATTTTTAAAATAAATTTATAATTTAAGGATTTATATTATAAAATTAATATGTAAAGTAAAAACTATGAAATTAAATTTTTAAATATGTAAATTGTAAATGCAAATGTAGCACTTTATTGAAAAAAAATAAAGTGCTTTTTATTTTGTAAAAATACTTATATTTATTGGATTAATCGTTAGATAGTATCTTTTACACTTAATAAAATAGGTTTTTTCTGA
>NZ_RCOO01000106.1:0-3905 GCF_003987485.1 Spiroplasma endosymbiont of Megaselia nigra | reverse complement strand
ATTTTTCAGAAAAAACCTATTTTATTAAGTGTAAAAGATACTATCTAACGATTAATCCAATAAATATAAGTATTTTTACAAAATAAAAAGCACTTTATTTTTTTCAATAAAGTGCTACATTTGCATTTACAATTTACAATCGAATTAAAAAAAATAAAGCAAAAACTTTTACTGTTGAATTAGAAGAAACGGACCGGGATAGTATTATGTAAAGATAATTAAGGAGAACAGTTATGGATACCAAAAAAAAATTACCAACTTTTAAAGAAGTTTTTAAAAAAGAATGGCATCAACAAACAGTTAAAGATAAAACTCGCATTATAAAATTTATTGCAATTTGTATTGTGCCATTTTTATATGGCTTCTTTTGTGTTTGAGCTTTTTGAAATCCATTTCTTAAAACTGACCAAATTCCAATGGCAATTGTTAATCGTGATGCTAATTTATGTGTGATTTATAAACCCAAAAATGATAAGGATCAATCAATTGCTAATGCAACAGAAGTTCTTTATTTAACAGCAAAAGATGAAACAACTTGCTTAGCAACCGTTAAAGAAAATGAAATTGCACGTTATACAAGTATTAGTGATAATGCTATTGTGGGGCCACATTATTATGATAAGGAAAATGATAATGTTAAAATTAATATTAGTAGTATTACTTTAAAATTAAATTATTTTAAAAATGAAGCAACTGATTTTAATCCAACTGATAAATATTGAGTACAATTACGAATTCCAGAACATTATTCAAGCCATTTAATTAGTATTTTACGCAATATTGGGAGCAATATTTTAGATGCTGACCAGTTTTTGACAGATATTACATGAATAATAAATAATCCAATTAATCTTTGGGCTATTTATAAACAAAATTTTTTAATTGGTTATTTTGCGACAACATTTACAAATTTACGAGAAAGTTTTGTTCGCTAAGCAGTTCCACAATTAATTTTACCAATGCTTTATACAATTTTAGCTAATCCAGATGGTTCAGTTAACCGTTCTGTTTATCAAGAATATATTGAAAAAATTAATACAAGAAATTTAATAGATGAAACAAATAAATTAGTAACGGAAGGGAAGTTAACTACAGAACAAGGAAAAATTATTAATTCATTATTAAAAGTTTATGGAATTGTAAAAGGAAGAATGCTTTCATTTATTTTTGGTGCAGAAAATGTTGTTAGTAAAGAAAAATATTTTACGAATAGTGATGAGTTAGGGAAACATTTAAAGGATGTTGGTAATATAATTGATATTCCATATAATGTGCAAGGCCGTGAATATAACCAGTATGGAATTGGCTTGGGTGAATTATTTATGTTAATTGGTATTTGAGTTGGAGCTTTAACGCAAACATTTGTGTATGACCGTAAAGGAAGAACGAAAAATACTTTGTTTTACCAACACTATTTTAGTAAATTGTTATTAATGTTATTAACATCTTGGATTCAAGTAACATTAATGATGCTTTCCTTATTAATTTTAGGATTTGGCGAAATTGGGCCAGTTTATGTTTGACTGTGGCTATGGCTCTTATTTTTAGGATCAATTTTTAATATTATTATTTGTTCAATTTGATTAGCAGTTCCTGATGAAATGTTGGCTCGTTTTATTGCTGTTGTTTACTTAATTATTAATTTATCAGCAGGTTGAGGAACTTTTCCTTCCTTTATGCAAGGAAAATTCTTTGATATTTTATCGTATATAACACCCCTCCGCTATGGATTGCATAATATTGGAGCAATAATATATGGTTTATCATCGCCAACAACTGTAGGGATTAGTGAATATCAAATTGAAATTATTAAAAATATGGTAATTTTATTTATTTGAGTTATTATTTTTGCTACAATAGGGTTAGTAGGGACCTATTATCGTTTTTTAAAAATAAAATATGGGACATTCAAGATAAAAGTAATTTATGAAGTAATGAATCATATTGATAGTGTTAAAGATTATAAAAAAAATACTAGTACATTAAATTATTTGACAAAAGAAGAACAAACTTTAATAAAATCAGAGGTTTTTGCACAATTAGCGACAAAACAACAGAAAAATAAATTAAAAAAACAGCATAAATAATTAATTTTATTTTTAAATATTTTATCCTTTTGTTGTTAATGATAGTTTGAAATGTATTATTAAACTATCAATTTATTCCAAGAAAGGTATGACAAATGCATTTTAATTTATTACTCAGTTCAGACAATATTAATCCATTGCATGATTTTTTATCAATTTCAACCTGACAATCACTTATTAGTATTATTATTTTCTTTGGAGTGATGTTTTTGTTATGATTTTGAATTAAAAGAACAAAAATGCGATTTATTTTTTGTGTTTTATTAGGGTTAGTAATTGGTTTAATTTTTGGGATTATTATTCAAGCAATTAATGGTTTCCCATATAATGCAACGGAACCATCAGGGTCAATGATTAATCCAGGGATTCCAGATCAAAATAATCCGGATAAAACTATTCCAAATAATATTTATGTTTTATGAGTAGATGAGTTTTCAATTTGAGTTAATTTATTTAGAATGATTTTCTTAAATGCAATTTTATTAATGACTGTTCCTGTTGTATTCTTAGCAATTGCAAGAGCTGTTTCAAAACCAGGAAAAGATGCATCTTCACGAAGAGGAACAATTATTACAATTACTATTTTATTATTAAATGTTGCAGCAATGTTTATTATTACATTATTTATTGGGATTGCATTTAATATTGGTAGTGGATTTATAATTTCCGGAAGTGGGAGTTATGAAAAAGATGCATCAAAGCCATTGCCAGAAATTATTTGGAATTATGTTCCGTCTAATTTTGTACAACCATTTCTTTTAGCAACAATTATTCCCGTAATGGTAATTGCTGGTTTAATTGGGTTAGCTGTTAAAAAATCAACTAAGAGACATCCAGAAGATATGCAAAAGATTCGTGATGGTTTTGACCGTTGATGAACAGTTATTATGTCATGTTTAATGTTTATTATTAAATTAATGCCATATGCTGTAATGTCAATGATAACTTATGCTATTATTTCACGACCAATTGGATACTTAGCACACATTGGAATTATTGTTGGAGTTGGTTATTTATGTTTAATCATTGCTTTAATTTGGCATTCATTATTATTAACATTATCAGGAGTAAATCCATTTAAATGATGGAAGTTTTCTATCAAACCGGTAATTCAGGGTTTTACAACTCAATCTTCTAATGCAACTTTACCCGTAACAATGGAAGTTTTAAAAGATGATATAAAAGTAAAAGAGAATCTTGTTGGAATATCTGCTCCTTTAACCACAACAATGGGGTTAACTGCTTGTGCAGGTGTACAAGCAGGAATTATTGTTTCTTTTATTTCAACGGCTGGTTTATATGATTTAACTGTTGCTAATTTCTTTATTGTTTTATTGGTAGTAGTTGTCGCATCGTTAGGAATTGCTGGTGTGCCAGGGACAGCAAGTGTTGTTACTGCTGGTGTTTTAGGAGGAATTGGATTAGGAACATTGTATGTGCCAGTTTATGCAATTATTGGTGCTCTAGATGGTTTATTTGATATGGGACGAACAGCTGTCAATGTTGCGGGGGGATTACAAGCAACAACAATTGCTGCTCAGTTAACTAATTCATTAGAAAATGAAGACTTAATTCTTTTTAAATGGTCAAGATTGCGAAAAAAACGAAAACGGGCAAAAAGAAAAAACAAAGAATAAAGGCCTATTCCTTTGCACAGTTTCAAATAACTGAGAATTATTTTTTTAATTTAAAATGCTTTTTAATTCAAATTGAATTGGAGGCATTTTTAATTTTAAAACCCTTCTATAATTATTATACTCAACAATATAATTATCTATCATATTTTTTAGCTCATTAAAATTTTTGTATTTTGTTATA
>NZ_RCOO01000105.1:0-3972 GCF_003987485.1 Spiroplasma endosymbiont of Megaselia nigra | reverse complement strand
TTATTTACCATTTGAAATATTTAGAGAACAAGGTAATGATAAAGTTGGTGCTATCTTTGGAGCAAATGCAACTAGTTTAGGTTTTACAACTTTATTAACCGATAAATTAAAAGGTACAGTTTTAACTAAAAATGGAAAACCAACAAGTGAATTAATTTATTCAACTTATAATTTAAAACAATTAAATGAAAAAACTAACCGAGTTTATTTAATTAATGAACAAACCAGAGCAATTGATGCTCAAACACCAGTTAGTGATAGTGAAAAAGATAATGATTGCAAATTCTTACAAACACCCGATGGTACAAATTGTAGTTATATAATTGATATGTTTTCAATTCAAGCATTATATAAAGGTAATTTTGAAATTATCTTTTATGCTGATAACCCATATACAAATAATGAAGAAGATTATTTAAGATTATCAGTATGAAGTTTCAGAGGTAAAACAAAAAGTGTATTAAATAATTATTTACGCGATATGACAACTAATTATAAAACTAGTTTCTTATTACCACATGACTATGAAATACCAACATTTAATTATCCACAATATGTATTACCACCAGCACCATATAACTATAAACCATATACTATTGATATTATGCCTTCTGATGTAGTACTACCATTAAAAACTAAAATTACAGCACCAGCACAATGTAAAAATAAAAAAAGTACAGATTATTATATTAATTTATTTTCTGATAACTTTGATGATGCTTATTATGAGATGGAAATTGACTTGAAACAAATTGACCCAACAATTCAAAGTATAGAAAAATTTATTAGTTCTTATAAAACAATAGAAATAAGTAATCTAGGTAATTTACAAGTTGAATGTGGACAACCAGATATAGAGAATTTTATTCCTAATAGAAATATTAATTTAACCGGAGGTAGCAATGGATGCACAGATAATTTAGGTTTATTAGATGAAATGATTTTAATACAAACTGGAGCATCACAAACTGATAAAGTTAATTTTAATAATACAATAACTTTATATAATAAAAATATAAAAGTAAATGATATTGAAACAAAATATGCTACTGGTGTTGCTAATGGCTTATCCGGTAATTCTTATATAAATAAATATGAAATTCAAAAAAATAATTGGCAATATTTATTTGGATTGCAAATAACAAAATGATTTGATAATCTTAATGAAAAAATTAAAGAAACATATTTACAGGCATATTATACTAATGAGGTAAAATTAAAAATTAGATTTTCAAAAGTATTATTTGTTCAGTTAATATTAAAAAATTCTGTTATTAATTATTTTGGAAATAATGGAAATATAACAATAAATGTTTATAACCCAAATATTTTAGGTATTAGAAATAAAAGCGATAATCCAGTCAAAATTACAATTAAACCAAATTAAAAAGAAAAAGAGATGTAAAATCTCTTTTTTTATTCTCCTTTAATTTTTATATTACCATATTTATCAATATCTAAATTAGGTAATTTTTGTTCTTCACCATTTCAACGATAAACTGATTTAAAATGAGTTCCATCATCATTTTCTAATAAAATTCTATCTGTAACTGAATTAGAAATTTGCAGTCTACCTCTAAATTTACCTAAATTTGGATAATTATCCATTACTATTGATATTGAAATATTATTATTGTTAAATTTATTAATTCTTCAATCATTACTTTTATAATTACGCCACACAACATAATATCACTTATTATCAATTTCATTAAATCAAAATTCTTGTGGTGCTATTCATTCTAAATTATCTCTAATAGTTTGATTTTTCGTATCTATTTTATTCTTTTCTTTAATTTCTTTTAATTCTTCGGGTGTATATTCTTGTGGTGTATTACAAGAGACTAAACTTGTTGTACTTGTTCCTATTAAAGTTATTGTTCCTAAAATGCCTAATATTTTTTTCATTATATTATTTTTTCTTTCTATATTTTATTTAAAATTTCTTTAATTTTGTAGAAAAATTTTGATATTTTATTTGTTTATAAAATTTAGTGTAAAACTAACATGTTACTTTTTATTTTCTATATTGTTGTTATTTTAATAAAAAATAGAAATAAGGATAATTTTATTTCTACTTTTTATTTATTTTAATTATCAATTTGATCAGTTGCAACTTGACAAGCCACGGCAGTACCAGCTGCCGCTGTGCCACCGGAAACAATACCACCTATTGCACCACAAGCAGCAACAGTAGTATATTTTATAACTACTTTAAGAAATTTATTATAACCTTCTGGGTCTTTCTCACCTCCGCAGTATAACCCGCCAAGCGCTCCAGATCAAGCGTTGGCAACGCATTCTCTTTTACTTCTTTTTAAATTTTCTAAATTATTTGTTTGTGAATAACTAATTTCACTATTTAATTTTTCTTCTTTTTGATAAGGACTAGCGGCAATTGTTGTTGGGACAGCACTTCCACTAATTGTTAATATACTTAATAAACTAAGTAATTTTTTCATACTTGTTTTTCTCCTTTTCTTAATCTTGAAACTTTTTATCAAGATCTATTAAAATTATATATATATATATATATATATGAAAGCTATTTTAAAAATTGTATCTTGTTTAATAATGCTTATTACGCGTTTTAAGGGCTAAATTAGCAATAAAATATATTAAGTTTAGATTTTTTGTTGTGTGTATTACATAAGGTATTGTATTGGTAAAATATTATGATATTATTAATTTAGTTAAATAAAAAAGAGAATGACCCCCATCATTCTTGCTTTACATTATATATCAATAAAAAATTATTACAAGTAAGAATGATAAGGTTTTTACCTCTTTTATTAATTTAATCAAAGGGATGAAAAAATGATTTTTAAAACAAATAATTTAATATTATCAATTGATAGCAATAATTTTGAGATTAAAAAATTTAAAGAGTATGGTAGTTTTTTAATTAAACTTATTGACTTAAAAACACAAAATGATTATATATTGGGTGTATGAGATAATTTAGAAGACCAAGAAAAATGTTTTAATGATGTTTTTGATTCAATTTCAAAATTTAATAATAAAATTAAAGAAGAAAAAGAATTAATTATAAAATTGGAACAAAATAAAAGAGATATAAATTAATTTATTTCTCTTTTTTATATTCTTGTAAAAAATTAATAGCATCTTCAATATCAAATGTATCTATTTCTATTTTTAATTTTTTAACATCTAATTTATCTTTATTAAGGCTTATTATACAATCATCTTTTCTATATGGGAAATATTCTTCTAAATAATATTTATTATTTTCAATATCTAATAAATCTGGATTTTTTTCTTTTTCAATAATCATTCTTTTGTTATTTTTAATATTCATTTTATTACCTCACTTTATTTTTATTATAACGCTTTTATATTATTTGTTTAGTATTTGTATACAAAATATATTGCATTTGTGAACTATTGGTATATAATTAAAAGCATAGGTTTAATCTTTTTCCGTAAAAAAGAGTTACGCTGACTTGTTAATCGGACAAGGATAAAAAAAGAGGAGTTTATAAAATGGCACTTACAAAAGAACAATTAATCGAACAAGGTTTAAGTGAAGAGATTGCGGAAAATATCTTAAATCAGTTTAATAATGAAGCAAAGCAAATTAGAGAAAGTGTGCAAAAACGCGAAGATGTTATATCAAAAGAAGACTTTATTAAATTATCTAATGAATTAGATGAATTAAAAGCATTTAAAGATGTTCCATCTACTAAAATTGAAGATATTAAAACTAATTTAAATAAAGTTAGTGGTAGTTCTTTAACTGAAAAAATGCAAACTTTAAAAGAATTAAAACCTGATTTGTTTGTTGAAGAACAATCATCAATTTCACCAACTAATTTTATTAAAGATATGATTGAAAAATCAACTGAAAATAAGAATGATGAAATTGAAACTATTAAAGAAAAAGGAGCATATACTCCTGATGAAATTAAAAAATTAACTGATTATACACTTAAAAACCTTAGATAATAAGGG
>NZ_RCOO01000104.1:0-3997 GCF_003987485.1 Spiroplasma endosymbiont of Megaselia nigra | reverse complement strand
CTGCAGTATATGTTTTAAATTTTTGTTCTTTTCCTGCCATTAAAAAATGCACCTCCTCTAAAAGTTTAGTAAAGTTCTTTTTTAATTTTACTTACTTTTTGGGGTGCAGTCTTTAAATCACTCAAGGTTAACTTCTGAAAATAAAATCTTATTTATTATTTTTTATTATTAATTATTTTAATAACCCTAAAAAAGTTTTCGGTTCTAAACTAGCACCGCCAACCAAAGCACCATCAATATCTGGCTGAGCTAATAATTCTTGAATATTTTCCGGTTTAACACTGCCTCCATATTGAATCCGTATCATATTTGCTACTACTTCATCATAAAGATTAGCAATTTTTGCTCGGATTATTGCACAAACATTTTGTGCAATCTCAGCTGTTGCTGTTTTCCCCGTCCCAATTGCTCAAATTGGTTCATAAGCAATAACAATTGTTTTTGCATCTTCAAAATCAATACCTTGTAATGCTTTTTCAATTTGTGTTTCAACAATTTGCTGTGTTTCATTGTTTTCATATT
The DNA here is from genome assembly GCF_003987485.1 of Spiroplasma endosymbiont of Megaselia nigra. Classification (NCBI taxonomy): domain Bacteria; kingdom Bacillati; phylum Mycoplasmatota; class Mollicutes; order Entomoplasmatales; family Spiroplasmataceae; genus Spiroplasma; species Spiroplasma endosymbiont of Megaselia nigra. The sequence goes on along the minus strand of NZ_RCOO01000104.1, from coordinate 3,475 downwards.
GTTGTAATGTTTCACCACAGCAAATAATCGGCACCATCCCTTTTGCTAAGATTTTTTTTGCTTTTAAGTTTACTGTTTCATTTGTCTCATTAAACATTTCACGACGTTCTGAGTGTCCAATAATAACATGCGTAATCTTTAAAGTTTGCAACATTTCAACTGAAATTTCACCAGTAAAAGCCCCAAAATCTTCATAATGACAATTTTGAGCCGCAATAATTAAATGATGCGCATGTTGTTTTGCCACCGCTAAATTAACAAATGGTACTGCAATACCAGCTTCAAGTTTTAAATCATGACATACATTATCAACTTGTTTTAAAAAGTCAATTGTTTCATCCGTTGTTTTATGCATTTTTCAATTTCCAATAATAATTGGTTTTCGCATTCTTCTCCCTCGTTTCTATCTAACATTTTAATTATATACTTAAATTTTAATGATTTCTTAATAAAATATTAACTTTCTTAATGTTATAATGTTTTCATAGAGGTGAAAAGATGTTTTTATCAGCATTTGAAATGAAATACAATACTAAATCAATTAAAAGACTACCAAAAATTAATAATTCAGATAAATGGTTAATTATTGATATTCGTCCAAAAGAAGAATGAATTGAAAGTCATATTATTAATAGTATTAATATTCCTCATCATCTTTTTCGTTTAATTTATTCGAAAAAAGTAACTAAAAATAAAAAAATTCTTTTTGTTTCAAGTGCTGGCCATTCTCATTTAGATTTATACCGTTTATTAAAAAAACATAATTTTAAAGTTTATATTCTTCTTGGTGGATGAAAAAAAGTTCATCAAACTGATGAACTTGATAAAATTCTTACTTATAATCCTATTGATTAACATTATTAATCAATGGGGTTTTTATTTTTACTTCACCAGCGGGTGGTGTTGCTTTATGCCATAATAATAATTCATTAATACCCCATATTACTAATGTTCCCCCAATAATAATTAATAAACTATATAAAGTTTTATGATTACTACTATAAGCAAAGAAATTATACATAATATAGCCTATTGAACCTATTAGCAAGAAAAGAGAAAAACCAGCATAATAATACATTCCTTTTACTTTTGCTACTTCTACTCTCTTTGTATAACGATTAACACAAACAGCAATAATTAAACTAATATAACATAGAAAAGCAGTAAAACTAACGGCATTAGAAGAAAGATCTAATAAATACATTGGATCACCCATAACGCCAAGACTAAGTCCCATTAATATTAAATTGAAACAAACAGTAATTGCCATTTGAATCAAACCAATTTGTTGATAACTTAATTCTTTCTTTCCAATATAAACAAGATTTTCTTCTTGCACTGTATGTCCAAATGAAGGAGCTACAAAGGTTAAACCATTAATACTCATTAATGCTGTTAAAATAATAAATCACATTAAGACTTTTGCAATTGGACCACCAAGGAGATTTTTAAATAAAGTAAAAACACTACCATCATTTGTTCCTAAAAACAAAGAAATAACTTCTAAAATATAAAAAATAGTAATAAATAACATTGCAGCAAATAATGCTTTTGGAACAACATTTTTGTTAGAAACTTCTTTTTGTAATCCTGCAGCATAAATAAAACCATCAAATGAAAATAATACTGGTAAAATCCCCATAAAGAAGTTACCAAACTTTAATTCCCTATATTTATCAAAAACATTATTTTCAATTGGAGCAACAAAGCCTATAACTAAACTAACTAGTAAGGGAATAAATTTAATAAATGTTCCAATTGTTTGAACTCATTTACCAACATTTCGGAAAAAAATATTTATTAAGTAAAATAAAATTAAAATAACAAGGCCAACAGCAATCGCAATTATATGTTGTGTTTCCTTACTAATGCTTTGCACTTCTAGTGCATCAAACATTTCATTAATACTAAAAATTGGGAAAAGACCCAATAAAATTGGGAAATAAAAAAAGATATAAAATAATGCTATTAAACTACCAACTTGCCGACCAATTAAAATATTAGCCCATGATGGTAATGTCCCATGTCCACTTTTAGTTTTTACTGATGTAACTTCAATAAAGACCATAATCATTGCCATTCCTAAAATTCCAACTAAAATCCATAATCCAATTGATAAATAAGGATTTTGAGTAAAATATAAAAGATGTCCTTCTGAAGTATCATTTTTTAAATAAATTCCAATTCCAATTGTAATTCCAACCGCTGTTGAAAAAACAGTTAAAAATTCAAAAAATTTAACGTGCTTTTTAGGCTTTCCCATTAGTTTTTCCTCTATTTTTAATGTCCTTTTAATAAAAAATAATAAATAAATTATAACATAAATTATTTTATATTTTCATAATATTTTTTCTTAATTTCACGAAATAAGTGGTTTAATCCCGATTTTGAAATTTCAATACTAGTTTCATTTTCTAATAATGCTGACAAATCTTGCAACGATGCATCGGGATAAGCAATTCGTAATAAAGCTACTTTTTTGGTATTTTCATTTAGTTCATCAAACAAATCATGTTCAAGTAAATAATTAATCATTGCAACTTGTTCTTCCCCAGCTTTAATTGCTTTTTGTTGATTTGAAATTTCAATATTATTTAAACGATTAATACTATTAACCATATCCCTTGAAATACGAGTATTTTCAAAAGCAAGGACACTATTAATTGCATCAATTAATTTTAAGAAATCTGAAACTAAAATTGATTTTTTTAAATAACAAACATAACGATCATGACGGACAATTATCTTAAATGTAAAATGAAATTTATGCAATAATTTTTGAAAATATTGTACTGAAACTTCATCATTAAACTGAACTTCTAAATGATAATTACTTGTTTCTGGTGAATTAACACTACCACAAGCAACAAAAATGCCTGCAATATAAGCACGTTGTTGTCGTTCATTTCATTCTGATGGGATGGCAACAATTTTTTGATTAGTTTCTGCATCAAAAATTTGTAGGTCTTTTAATATTTCAGTAGCTCGTTCTTTAATTCGTAAACTGAAGGTTTTGCTATTTTTTAATTTTGTACCTTGAACAATAATGATGTCAATTTTAACTTGATATAAATTTTTTAAAAACGTATAAATTGTTCGAATAATTAGATTACTAATTGAGGTTACTTCAAAGTTAAAAAAATGATTACTAATATTTAATGTCATATTATATTTAACAAAACCAGTTAAAAAAGCTTTCTGACACATTTGGTCAAATTCTTTTCTAACAATTTCCTCTTTTACTTCCAACGCAAAGCTCATCTTTATCCCCCATTCTAATTTAATAATACAGATAAACCACTACTTTAGCATAGTGGTTTATTAAAGACTGCACCCCAAAAAGTAAGTAAAATTAAAAAAGGTTTATAAACTTTTATTTATTATATCCTTTTCTTTGCGGCTTGAATATCATTTATTTCATTTTTTAACATCATTAATATATTCGTCATGCGATAAGTAAATATTGTTATGAATT
>NZ_RCOO01000103.1:0-4006 GCF_003987485.1 Spiroplasma endosymbiont of Megaselia nigra | reverse complement strand
TTATTTACCATTTGAAATATTTAGAGAACAAGGTAATGATAAAGTTGGTGCTATCTTTGGAGCAAATGCAACTAGTTTAGGTTTTACAACTTTATTAACAGATAAAATAGAAGGTAATGTTTTAAAAAAAGATGGTAAACCAACAGAAAGAATAACTTATTCAACTTATAATTTAAAACAATTAAATGAAAAAACAAACAGAGTTTATTTAATTAATGAGAAAACCAAGGCAATTGACGCTCAAACACCAGTTAGTGATAGTGAAAAAGATAATAATTGCGAATTCTTACAAACACCAGATGGAGCAAATTGTAGTTATATAATTGATATGTTTTCAATTCAAGCATTATATAAAGGTAATTTTGAAATTATCTTTTATGCTGATAATCCATATACAAATAATGAAGAAGATTATTTAAGATTATCAGTATGAAGTTTCAGAGGTAAAACAAAAAGTACATTAAATAATTATTTACGCGATATGACAACAAATTATAAAACTAGTTTCTTATTGCCACACGACTATGAAATACCAACATTTAATTACCCTCAATATGTATTACCACCAAGCATTGATTTTTATCCAGTACAAATTATATTAGACAAAGCAGATAGTAAATTAGATGCTTATGCTGAGGGTAATGGTCGAGGTGGAACACGAGAACAAAAATATTATAATAAAGATATTTTATTATTTGATTTTGGAACATTTGGAGCAAATAATTGAAAACAAGTTCAAAATAATTATGATAATTTTAGTTTTGAAAATTCAGGAAGCATAGTTTTTGAAGCGAATAGTATTGATCCTGAATTTAATTGGTCAAAAAGACTAGAAACAAAAATTAATGTTAAAATAGAAAATATTAATGAAAGTGGATATAATATTTTTAATAATTTAGAAGAATATCAATATCCATTTAAACAAAATGATGACGGTTATCATTTTAAAACACAAATTGTATTTTATAATGATGGTGTTAAATTAAAAATGCGTGTTAATTATGAATTATATTTAAAAGGAAAATTAGAATTTCCTTCTAATACCAAATATAACGCCCATTTTTTAATAGAAACTGCTTCTATTGCTAATATTAATTTAAAACAAAAATAGGGATAAAACCCTATTTTTTATAATAATTTAAACAATAATATTTCCGTTTTCATCTATTTTAAGTATGTCATTATTTATAGTTTCATTATCACCTAACCATTGATAAACATTTTTGAAATACTCACCTTTATCTTGTCCTCATGTATGAGGGAATTTTTTATCATATTTTTTAATTCATAATACTAAACCAGAATAATATCTTTTACCATGACTTAAAGCAATATCGTATTCATTAGAATTATAAATATCTTTTGGTTTACTATTATTTTGGAATTTAATAATATTTCATTTATTATTTTCTCCTCTTGCAATAACAAAGTATCATTTATTATTATCTTCGTGAAATGCTTTATTTGAAGAACAAATTTTTTTTAAACTACCAATAATTTTATTTTCACATTTTGGTTCTTCATCACAACTAACTAAACTTGTTGTACTTGTTCCAATTAATGATATTGAACCTAAAATACTTAATATTTTTTTCATTAATTATTTTTATAATTTAAATATTTTACAGCTAATTGTAGTTATACTTTTTAAAGACCCTGTTATTGTTGAAAATACTGGAATAAGAGAAAATGAATCATTAACATCTCCCATTAGTTCATTTGATTCACATATTTTAGATGGGTTTTTATCTAATTCTTCTTTTATTTTATTTATTCTTGTATTTAGAAGATCAATATCTTCATAAATTTTATTAATTTCATTTTTTAAATTTAAAATAATATCATTTATTTTATTTATCTCATCGTGATTTTTTATAATACTTAATTTATCTTTTAAAAGAGAAATTTGAATTCTTAATTGAAAATTTTTATCATCTTTTCAAGTTCTTTTTTGCGCCTCGGTAAAAGTTGGAACATCTTCTTTAATTTGTCTGTTAACTTCATTTTCTAATTTGTTATAATCATTTTTTCATTCTTTTAATAAATTCATAATATTATCATCATTCAATTCTTCATATGATCAATATTCATAAAAATTACCATTGTTTACACCAAAATAAATTTTATTATTTTCTAAATCAGAGTGTATAGAATAAATTGAATTATTTGTATTAAATATTTTTTTCATTCTTTTTGTTAGAATATTATATTCATAAATATTTCCATCTGTTGTAGCAAAAAAGATACTATTTTTTAAGTGAATAACACAAATAATAGCCTTTTCTGATGAAGATGAAAAAATAACATTTATGTTTTGCTCTTTAGGTGTAGTTTTATATTCATAGATTTTTCCTGAATTTGTAATAAAATAAAAATTATTATTTAAACTTGCAAATGAATTTCTTACTGGTAAATTGTTTTGGTCAAAATAACTATCTAAAACAGGGGCAAACAATCTCTCACCAGAAAGTGGATCAGCTCCCACTTTTTTTGTAAAGGATTTAATACCATTAATATTTTTATAATTATACTTAGATCTTTTTAAATTATTAAAATTATCTAAATTATTAGGACTTATTATTTTTTTTGTAGTTCTTAATATACCACTCTCTTTAATTTCTATATTATTATCTCTTTTTACTCTACTTAAATTTTCTAAATTATTTGTTTGTAAATTAATATTACTATTTAAATTTTCTTGTTTTTGATAAGGACTGGCAGCAATTGTTGTTGGTATAGCACTGCCACTAATTGTTAATACACTTAATAAACTAAGTAATTTTTTCATACTTGTTTTTCTCCTTTTCTTAATCTTGAAACTTTTTATCAAGATCAAGCTTAAGTATATATATATATATATATATATACAAGCAAAATTATAAATTATTTTAAAAATTTTATCTTGCTAAATACCCCGCTATTACGCGTTTTAAGGGTTAAATTAGAAATAAAATATATTAAGTTTAGTATTTATTTACATAAAGTATTGTATTGGTAAATTATTAGTATATAATTAATGTAAGTTTTAATCTTTTTGTATCAAAAAAGAGTTATGCTGACTTGTTAATCGGACAAGAATAAAAAAAGAGAGGTTTATAAAATGGCACTTACAAAAGAACAATTAATAGAACAAGGTTTAAGTGAAGAGATTGCTGAAAATATCTTAAATCAGTTTAATAATGAAGCAAAGCAAATTAGAGAAAGTGTGCAAAAACGCGAAGATGTTATATCAAAAGAAGACTTTATTAAATTATCTAATGAATTAGATGAATTAAAAGCATTTAAAGATGTTCCATCTACTAAAATTGAAAATATTAAAACTAATTTAGAAAAAGTTAGTGGTAATTCTTTAACTGAAAAAATGCAAACTTTAAAAGAATTAAAACCTGATTTGTTTGTTGAAGAACAACCATCAGTTTCACCAACTAATATTATTAAAGAAATGATTGAAAAATCAGTTGAAAATAAAAATGATGAAATTGAAACTATTAAAGAAAAAGGTGCATATACACCTGAGGAAATTAAAAAATTAACTGATTATACACTTAAAAACCTTAGATAATAAGGGAGTGAAATTATGGCAACAATTAATTTGCCACAAGTACCTTTTACATTAGAAGGTAATACAACAGGTCAAAAAGCCTATGTTGATATGGTTAATGCTTTATTGCGTGGACCTTTATATAATGAATATGCAAGTATTATGCAATATGCAACAGCAACAGCTGAACAAGTTGCTTGATTACCAAATGCAGGACAAGCATTATATAATTTAACTCATCGTGTAGTATGACAAGATGATTATTCATTACCAAATGGTGGGACAACTCAAACAATGGGATTAACAAGAATTCCAGTTCCTATTGATAAAAGATTTAATTTAAAATTAATGAATGAAGCATTTGACTTAGCATTAATAGAACAAAATATTAAAAATGGTGTTATTGCTGATGCTATTTCTAGTGTTGTACAGAATAAATTTGTTAATTTAGAATGTGAATTAATT
>NZ_RCOO01000102.1:0-4012 GCF_003987485.1 Spiroplasma endosymbiont of Megaselia nigra | reverse complement strand
AAAAAAGTTGTGATAAAAAGTTTCTATTTTAAGAATTTAAGATGCTGTCCTTTCTCTGAATCAATTAATAATTATGGGTTTAAAAATAAAAAAACAACCCTTTTTATTTAACAAGAGTTGTTTTTTGGAGCTTCATCGTACACGATGCCTTTTAATAAATTAATTCGATACAATCCGTTATTTTCGCTATTATTTTCTTCTTGTTCGGTCTTTTCTTCTTTATATGAATCAGTGTAATTACAATTTGGATAATTAGTACACGCCTTAAAACGTTGACGTAGCTTATTAAATTTCAAAATAATTTCACCAACGCCACATTCTGGACAAGGACCAAATTTTGGATCATTCTGATGAATATAACGACATTTTGGAAACCCTGAACATGCAATAAATTTCCCGTATTTTCCATACCGATATACTAAATCATTTCCACATTCTGGACATTCAATCCCGGCCTTCTCAACTGGGATTTCTTCCATTAATTCCATTGCTGCTTCAATTCGTGGCTCAAATCGTTCTCAAAATTCTTTTAATAATGGTTTTGGTTCTGCGTCACCGTGTGCAATCACATCCAAACTTTCTTCAATTGTTGAAGTGTATGTTTCGTTAATAATATCACTAAAATATTCTTGTAATTTATCACTTGTTAAAATCCCTTTTTCAGTTGCTTTAATTGCTTTGTTTTCTACAATAATATAACCACGATCTTTTAATGTTCGCATAATTGGTGCATAAGTTGATGGACGTCCAACCCCAATTTCCTCTAATGTCTTAATTAATTTCGATTCAGAGTAACGACTCGGTGGTTTAGTAAAATGTTGAATTCCATATAATTCATTTAAATTAATAATTTGATTTGGTTTTAACATTGGCAACTTTGCAATTTCTTCATCACCTTCTAAAACATAACATTTTAAAAACCCATCAAATTGAATCGTACTTCCTGTCATTCGAAATTCATAATTATTATTATCTAAAATAATTGCTTTACTTAATAACTTTGCATTCGCCATTAAACTAGCTAACGCACGATTATAAATAATTTTATATAAACGTAGTTGATCACGACTTAAATATTCTTTTGCCGCTTCTGGTGTCATTGTTAAATCAGTTGGACGAATTGCTTCATGAGCATCTTGCACATTTTTTTTATTTTTTGGTGGTGTTTTAACTCCACCTAAATATTCTGTTCCATATTTAATTGTAATATAGTCAAAAGCATCTTGAACAAACTTATCACTTAATCGAATTGAATCTGTCCGCGGATATGTTATAAATCCAGTAATATTATCTTTAACTTTAATTCCTTCGTATAATTGCTGGGCAATTAATGATGTTTTATTTGAAGCAAAACCCATTTTACTACTTGCTTCTTGTAACATTGTTGAAGTAGTATGTGGATTCGGTGATTTTCGTTGTTTTTCACTTTCTTTAATTTGAACAACAACAAAATCTTTTTTTAAAGCTTTTTTAACTTTTAGAACATCTGCTTTTACTTTTAATTCAATTTTTTCATCCTTAAATTTTGTTAATTTAACAACTGCTTTTTTATATAATCCTTCAACAGTCCAATATTCCTCCGGCACAAAGTTTTGCCATTCTTTTTCTCGTTCAACAACTAACTTTAAAGCAACCGATTGTACTCGTCCTGCTGATTTTGACTTAATCTTTTTCTGTAACAATTTGCTTAAGCGAAAACCAATAAAACGGTCTAAAATTCGTCGAGTTTCTTGTGAATGAACTAAATTCATATCTAAATCTGTTTGATATTGAAATGCCTCTAACACTGCTTCTTTTGTAATTTCATTAAAGCGAACACGGTGAGATTTCTCACCACAATTTAAGACTTCATTTAAATGATAAGCAATTGCTTCTCCTTCTCGGTCAGGGTCGGTTGCTAGAATAACCAAATTTGCTGCTTTGGCTTCTTGTTTTAATTTTTTAACAATTTCTTTTTTTCCACGTTCCATTTTATAACTTGGTTCAAAAGTTTTAATATCTACTCCTAACCCATACTCACCTTTTGTTGATAAATTACGAATATGTCCTTCTGATGATAAAACTAAATAATTTTCGCCAAGATATTTTTCAACTGCTTTTGTTTTAGTTGGGGACTCCATTATTACCAGCGTCTGTGCCATGTTTTCTCTCCTTTATTTTTTAAAACACATCAATAATTATTATACATAATATTTTAAAAAACTATTTTGAAATTTATTATTCTAAATTAAAATATTTTTTTTATTTTAGCAATTATTGTATCAATTCCTTCAGTAACACTAGGAACAGTAAAATACAAAATAACAGTTATTGCAATTAATAATAAAATAACACCTAAAACAATGATCGTAATCCAAAAAGCTTTAGCATTAAATTTTGATTTAGTAACTACTCCAAATTTATTTTTTTTAATTTTTTTTGTTTTATTTTCTTTTGCATGATAAAAATTTTCAATTAATTGATCATATTGTTTTTCTGTCAATCCAAATTGGGCCATTGCTTCATAATGATCCATTTTAAGATGACCATATTCATCAAATATTTTTGGATAAATCTCACTAGCTCGTTTTTCCCCTAATGATGTTTTAATTGTATAATCCTTATATGTCCCAAAAGCTGGTTTTGTATCCTTTACTTTATCAATATCAATAAAGGTTATTTCATCATCTAAAACATCTGTTTCTATTATTTCTTGATTAGATTCCATTAAATCAAAATCTGGTGATTTGACACCTAAAAAATCATGAATATCTTCAGCATCAACCTTATTAACATGATTATCATTTTTTGAAATATCATTGTCATTTTTCTCAGATAAATCTTCTACTTTAAATTCATCATTAAAAAAGAAACTATGCGTATCATCTTCAGAATTAAAATTATTATCTGAATCATCTTCAAAATCAAGGAAATTAAACTTATCTTCTACATTATTTTCAGTTAAAGATGAACTTTTTTCTGGTTCAGAACTAACAATTATTGGAGAAACTTTTTTTTCATTTAAAGCATTAGATTGGTCAGATTTTGACTTTAATAATTTAGAATCAATACTATCTGTTGGTAAATGTACAGAATTATTATTACTTGAATTATCATCCTTTTTTGCTCAAGTATTAACCAATTTTTGGTTTAGTGCTTCTGCTTCTTGCAAATGGCGTAATGAAGTATCTAATGTCTGTTTTAAGTTTTGATATTCATCAAAATTAGATTTTGGTCGACTGCGATGACGCCCAATAAACTCATCCAAAATATCAGAAATATGTAATGCTCAATTATATTCTTCTTCAACACTTAATGGTAAACTTGGACGACGAAAATCATTATAATATCGTTCTGTCCCTAATGGAATACGAGAATTATAAGGAGATAAATAATAATCTTCTCTAACAGGTTGAGATTGATATTGAAAATTATCATTAATTCTAGCATTATTGGCTAAATTATTAAAATTTTGTCCAACATTATGTGGGCTATATTGATATGGTTGTCCTAGTGACAAACTTTGATTTGGTTGCAGTCCTGTCATTGAATACTGAATTAATGTTGGTGTTCCACACCCACAAGAAGGAAAAACAGGATATTGATAATAATTAAAAAAATTCGAATGGTGATGAATCCGACAATTATTGTGACAATTACTGCTATGACCCTTTTTACTGTTTTGACACATATATTTACCCTACTTATATTAATCGCTTATATTTATTATATCATAAAATAATATTTTCTTCTATTAGCGTTATTAATAAAGATGCTGTTTTATTTTTTGGGGAAAATAAAAAAGGGGTAGAGTAGAGTGCACCCCAAAAAGTAAGTATTAGTAAAAAAGGTTTATAAACTTTTATTTATTATATCCTTTTCTTTGCGGCTTGAATATCATTTATTTCATTTTTTAACATCATTAATATATTCATCATGCGATAAGTAAATATTGTTATGAATTGTTGCTTTTTTTAATAAAGAATGAAAACTTTCAATAACAATATTATCAGCACAATGATAATTTTTACCC
>NZ_RCOO01000101.1:0-4037 GCF_003987485.1 Spiroplasma endosymbiont of Megaselia nigra | reverse complement strand
CCCTTTGCCATATAAAAAATGTTTCTCCTAACTTTATATATTTAATAATAACCTAGAAAGGTTTTTTATTTCATATTCTCAGTTAAAAGAAACATTGTAACTTATAAAAGGTTATTTTTTTAAATCAGCAACATTTTTTTTTAAATTATAAAATGTTTTAATTCCATCATATTCAGCTACTGTTCCTAACTCATCTTCAATTGCTAATAAACGATTATATTTTGCAATTCTATCACTTCGTGACATACTTCCTGTTTTAATTTGACCAGTATTTAAAGCGACTGCTAAATCAGCAATTGTTGAATCTTCTGTTTCTCCTGAACGATGTGAAACAACTGCTGTTCAACCTGCTTTTTGTGCTAATTGAATTGTATTAATTGTTTCAGTAACTGTTCCAATTTGGTTTAATTTAATTAAAACAGAATTTGCGGCGTTACGAGCAATCCCTTCTGCTGTAATTTTTGGATTTGTAACAAATAAGTCATCACCAACAATTTGAATTTTATGTCCCATTGTTTTTACTTGTAATTCAAAACCAGCTCAATCACCTTCTGCTAAACCATCTTCAATTGAAATAATTGGGTATTTATCAACTAATTTGTCTAAATATTTAATTAATTCTTCTGTTGTCATGGCATATTCTTTACCAGTAACTTTTTCAATTTTCTTAAAGTGATATTTTTTATCATCAAAATATAATTCTGATGAAGCACAATCGATTGCAATCATAACACCTTCTTTACCTGGTTTATATCCTGCTTTTTCAATTGCTTCAACAATTAAATCTAAGGCAACCTCAGCTGGTGTTTTTGTTTGAAATGAAGCTAAAGTTTGATCTTTATATGCTCAATTAAAATGCGGAGCAAAACCACCTTCATCACCAACAGCAGTAATATCACTTTTATCATGTAAGATTTTTTTTAAAGTATGGAAAATTTCTGATGATCATCTTAAAGCTTCTTTAAAAGTTTCAGCTCCAACTGGCATAATCATAAATTCTTGGAAATCAATTGCACTATCAGCATGTTCTCCTCCATTAATAATATTCAACATTGGAACAGGTAGTTTTTTCCCATTTACACCACCTAAATATTTGTATAATGGCATTTCTAATTCCGAAGCAGATGCTTTTGCAACAGCCATTGATACTCCTAGCATCGCATTAGCACCTAAATTCTTTTTAAAATCAGTTCCATCTAAAGTAATCATGGCATGATCAATTTCAACTTGGTTTGTTACTTCCATTCCAACCAGTTGTTCGGCAATTTTTGTATTAACATTCCCAACTGCTTTTAAAACACCCTTCCCTTGGTAACGTCCTTTATCACCATCTCTTAATTCTAATGCTTCACGACTTCCAGTTGAAGCTCCTGATGGTACCATTGCTGAACCATATCCTCCAAATTCTGTTCAAACTTCAACTTGAACAGTTGGATTTCCTCGTGAATCAATTACTTCACGAGCATTAATTTTCTCAATTCTCGACATAATTTTTTACTCTCCTTCTAAGTGTATAATGTTATTATATTATTTGTTCAAAAAATAGTAAACAAAATCGGTTGAAAATCCAAGAAAAATACTACTTTTATTGTTTTTCTTTTGGAAAAACTAAAATATTTGCTATGATATTACTAAATATGTTATTAAATTTGGACAAGAAGGGAGAACATATGGAACAAAAAAAACCAACAATTGTTTCAGGCATTACTGCGACAGGGCAATTAACTTTAGGAAATTATATTGGGGCGATAAAAAATTTTATTGAATTACAAAAAGATAATAATTTAATTATTTTTGTGGCAAACTTACATGCAATTACAATTCCAATTAGCAAAGAAGAATTACGAAATAACATTAAAAATATGGTTGCATTATATTATGCATGTGGTTTGGACCCACAAAAAGCAATTATTTTTGTTCAATCAGATGTCTTAGAAGTTACCTTATTAGCACATATTTTATTGTGCAATACAACTATTGGGGAATTATCACGAATGACACAATTTAAAGACAAATCAATAAAAATGAAAGCAGAAAATGGAACTGAATTTATTCCAACCGGATTATTAACTTACCCAACTTTAATGGCCGCGGATATTTTATTATATGATGCTGATTTAGTTCCAGTTGGAAAAGACCAAAAACAACACATTGAATTAACACGAAATATTTCCGAACGAATGAATAATCGTTATCAACAAGATTTATTTAAAATTCCGACCAACTTTATTCCACCAATTGGTGGTAAAATTATGGATTTACAAAATCCAACTAAAAAAATGAGTAAATCTTCCAATGATCCTAAGTCTTTTATCGGGTTATTAGATGCACCTGAAGTAATTCGAAAAAAAATCCGTAGCGCCGTAACTGATTCAGAAGAAAAAATTGCTTATAATCCTGAGAAAAAACCAGGCGTAAGTAATCTTTTAACAATTTATGCTGTTTTAAAAAAAGTAACAATTGAAGCAGCTGTTAAGGAATTTTCTCAACACGATTATGGCCAATTAAAAGAACAAGTTGCCAATACAATTATTGAAGTTTTAGAACCAATTCAAAAAAAATACCACAAATTAATGCAAGATCAAACAATTGATGAATTAATTGATTTAGGAGCAACAAAAGCACGAGCAATTGCTAATAAAAAAATAACAAAAGTTAAAAATGTTGTTGGATTAAATTATAAAAAAAGTAGCCTTTAAATAAAAAATAGACACATAAAGTATAAAATTTATGTGTCTATTTTTGTTATATTTAGTTTTGAATTTGGTATTTTAATTCATTTAATTCTCACATATAATTACCATTTTGGTCAGTTACTTTAAAATTAAATTTTTCATTTTGATTAACTTTACTAGTATCTAACTGATTAAAATGAAAAGTAATTTTATTTTTTAAATAACAATATAATTCATCAATATTTTCAATTGTCTTAATATTACTAATTTTAAAATTATTTGAATCACTATAAACATTTGTTAGCCATAATTTAATAATTTCTGCTGTTGTCATATTTTGTTTAAAAATAAACCTTGGATGATTCTGAATATAATTAATTAAATATTCTTGTAAATCTTTATTAAGTTCATAACTTCAAAAAACATTTGAATTTAAATTAATTGTTAAATAATAAATCGTTGTTGGAAAATGGCTACCATCTAAAGTATATTCTTCCATTGTTGTTTGTCCCGTCGTATAAGTATACTCCGTTGTATTACAAATTAACGGAAACAAAATAAAATCACGATATAATTGGTTAGCTGTTGGCAAATGGGTTGGCATACTTGCAATATATGTTTTAAATAAAACATTAGTTGTTGGTAACTCAAATGCTGGAACATTTGAAGGATTATTAAAATTATAATTAATAATTGGTCATAAAGTATGAGTTTCTCTTTCTTTTGAAAACATTGTGAAAATTGTATTATCATCTTTATGTTTTACTCAATATTCATATTCATCATTAATGGGTTGTAACATAAAATGTGTTAAAAACTTGCCAACCGCTGGCTGCAATGTTGCATCTTGGGTTGGAATATAATAATGTTCTGGATAAATACAACTAATCGTTAAAATACTTGGAGTTGTAAACATTATCATCGTTTCAAAAAAACTAAGCAATTTTTTCATCGAATCATTCCTTTTGATAAACTATCTTTTAAATTATAACAAAAAATAGTGATTAAAAATTAAAATTATTTGGATCAGTTCCTAATCTTACCTGTGGTAAAAGACTGCACCCCAAAAAGTAAGTAAAATTAAAAAAGAACTTTACTAAACTTTTAGAGGAGGTGCATTTTTTAATGGCAGGAAAAGAACAAAAATTTAAAACATATACTGCAGAATTTCGAAAAAATACAGTAAAAGAAATTGAACAAACATCGCTTACTTATATTGCACAAAAATATAAAGTAAATATAAAAACACTTGATTCATGACAATACAATGTTTCTTTTAACTGAGAATATGAAATAAAAAACCTTTCTAGGTTATTATTAAATATATAAAGTTAGGAGAAACATTTTTTATATGGCAAAGGG
>NZ_RCOO01000100.1:0-4057 GCF_003987485.1 Spiroplasma endosymbiont of Megaselia nigra | reverse complement strand
TTTATATTTTGATTTAATTAGCTTAATTCGCCATCCACCTCACTTTTGGGGTGGGTGGTGGCGATAATAAAATTCTATATTTAAACAGGGTTTATCCCCCAACGGAAGTAAAACAAATTTACCCAGTTATTAATTACGTTTCATCCATCCCTAGACAACTTTATATAAAGAAAATAACCTTTTGGAGTTCCAACCCTCTTGTTTTTTTGCTTGTTTTCATAAAAAGAGTGCTGTTAAACCGAAAAAACAATATCGGACACTAAAAAAATAAGAGGGTTGGAACTCCAAAAGGTTATTTTCTTTATATAAAGTTGTCTAGGGATGGATGAAACGTAATTAATAACTGGGTAAACTGTTTTTTGTTTATTTCCGTATGGGGGGGTAAACTCTATCAAAATATCCTACCGCCCCCGCTCACCCCCGAAGTGAAGCGGGCGGCGAAGTAAATAAATACTAAAACATAACACATTACTTACTAAATATCAAAATATTAACCAACAAAGAAATTTTCTGTTTATTTAAAAAATAAATAAAAAGAAAAGAAAAAATATTATGCAATAATATAAAAGTAAATATATCAATAAAACTTGAAGTGAAATAACAATTTCGTTTGATTGAATTAATTGTAACCTTGTTGATTGTCGTATTTCTCACCATAAAAAGCATTATGATTTACAATGTTTAGAATTAGCAAAAATGTACTTAAATTTATTTGAAAAACACTGAGATGTTATGGTTTCTTATATGAAACATTACAAAATTAACGATATTTTAGATTTATCATCAGATGGTTGAAAAATATTACAAATTGAGAAGAAAATCAAACAAATAAACTAAAATATATTATTGCAATTGATCCTACCGGAATCGGACAAACTGGGATTGTTATTTATAATGTTTTGGAAAAGAAAATAATGAATAATATTACTTTTCATTCTAACTCTGAAGAAGAAGCAATAAATAATATCTATTTAATGTTGAACAAATTTAAAAATCAAACTTGTTCTTATTTAAATAAAGTTCTTGTAATAATTGAAGATTATCAACTGCATAAGGGATTAAAAATAACAAATCCTTTATCTACTCCTAAATTCATTGGTGGTTTAAAAGTTTTATGTAAATATCTATTTAATTTAAAATATGTTTTACAATCGCCGGTTGTTAAGAAAAACTATCTTTATAAAGGAAATATTAAAATGACAGAACATGAATTAGATGCTTGAAAACACCTACAATATTTTTTAACAAAAGGAGTTGATAAAAATGGCGCAAAAAAAAGCAATCTACCTAAAAAATCACTAACTAATAAACTTAAAATAAAAAATAAAAGAGTTAACAAATTAGAATTAACTGTTAGACTGCATGAAAACCCAATTAAAACTAAAATTAAAGCGCTGGTTGCTGGTGGGGTTGAAGTTGATGCTTGTTCTGCTAAATGTCAGTGAGAAGGATTAAATTATTCAACATTATCAATATATAATCCGCCAATTGTATCTGAGTTTTTAAAATTAAGAAAAGATGATGAGATAAAAATTAAAGGTTCAGTATTTAATCAACTAAATTTAAAAAATAAACGATATTTTTTATCTTTTCGAGTTGATAGTTTTGAAATTATTCAAAAAGCGATTAGAAAAAGAACAAATACAAATATTAAAAAATAGGAGGAAAAACAATGGCATTAAAAAATGTAAAATATGTTCTTATTAATGAAAATAATGAACTTATTAAAAATGAAGATGTTAGTTTAGATATTAAAACGGCAGAAGTTATTTTAAAAAATTCTGAAGAAATTAATGAATTTAATGCAAGTAATTTAGAAAATAGTAATCAACAAATCAACGAACTACAAACAAAAAATACTGAATTAATTTCACAATTAGAACAACAAACACTTCAATTAAAACAAATTGAAATTAATAATTTTAATAATTCTTTAACTGATAATGAAGAGTTTAAAAATGTCTTACTAAAATCTTATGATATTAATGATGACATTGAAGTTATTAAAATACACTTACAAAGTGTTTGTGATGAATTAATCAAAGTACAAACCGTTAATACCGGTGGTGTACCAAAAACAGAAAACAAAGAAAACAATATTTTAGATACAGACAATGTATTTAATAAATAGAAAGAAGGAATAAAATTATGGCACAAAACCCACAAAGAATATTTGGTGATATTGCTAACCAAGCAACACAAAAAGAGCGTGAAACATTTGACCAATGATATTTACAAACTTATCAACAAAAATTTAGTTGAGAAACATTATTTGCATGAAAAGAAGCTAATAAATTTGGTTTAACATACAAAAGAAAGAAAAATATTAAATATAACGAAGATTCAGGAAAAGATGGACAAGTATTTAATACTGATGATAATTTATTAAAATACTCAACAGTAGAATTTGAAGATGGCATTGTTGAATTAGATACAATTTTAACTTTTGCTCGTAAATTAGACCCCATAGAAAGTGATTTTAATCCCAATCTTTGGGCTGCTGATATTGAACAAGCAATGGATACTGGGGTTGCTTATAAACGCAATAAGATCTTAGATATTATTAACAAAGAAACAGTTACAACTATTCAAGGTAAAAAAAGCTGCTGATACAAACGCTTTACAAATTCATGATGAAATTATGGATAAAATATATGAAAATGGTTTTACGCCATCAGAAACAATTGTTTTTGGTTCAGCTGATTTTATTCGTGGAATTCGTAATAAATTACAGTTGCAACTTGGTGCAAATGATCAAATAAACAGTGTAATTGCAACAAGTGAGGCAATGAAAAATGTTGAAGGAACAACATACTATATGGTTCCAAAAAAATTACCAATTATTAATAAAGATGGTTCTGAAGGAACAATTAGTTTGTTACCCGATGGTGTTAATGCAATTGCCTTTAAATTTAGTAAAAAATATGACCCACTTATCTTACGTAAAAAAGACCACACTCCATTGAGGGTTGGTGCTGCTGCATTGGGTACCGGAATGGGTAATACTTTGATTATGGAAAGGGTTTTATATTTAGGGGGAGCTGTAGTTGAACAGAGAGGAATTATTAAACATATTGTTTCAAAAATTGATATTAGTAAAATTAATAAATTAGATAAACCAACTATTCATGTAACAGACCCAACACAAACAACAATAGAACAATTAAAACCACAATTTAAAGATGTTGTTTTAAAAGCAGTAAAAACTGTAGATAGTTCTTTAACTGAAAGTGATTTTGATTACTTTATTGAAAGTAGGGGTGAGGATTGACCAATTGATATTACAAACAATAAAACTGTTTCTGTTCAAATTGAAGGTAAAAACAATGCTACTGGCCAAACAAATCCGATTGATGTAGTAATTAAAAATACTTAAGTACTAAAAAATAGTACTTTTTCGTTGATAAATTATGCCAATTGGAACAAGCAAAACTGCTCTGATTTATGCTATTAAAAAAATACCCACAAGATTGTCAATTCAGCAACAACAAAAAAGTTTTGGTTTACAATTATTAGAATTTTTAGGAATACAAGTTTTATCTCTTGGTTTATCAGTTTTGGCTGGGGGAATTGCTTCGGCCGTTGGACTTGGCGTGGGATTGTCTAATTTTGCTGCAGCATTTATCTCATTTGGAGTAGAAATAACAACAGATTTTGCGGTAAATCAATATATGATAGTTTAACTTCAGAAGTAACCGCAAAAAGTACTGCCTTAAATTTATTACCAGCAATTGGTGGAATTGGTAAATTAACACGAGCAGCACGAACAACTAGAATTTTAAAATTAGCCAAAGAAACTAAATTACTTGAAAAATTAGGTGTAATAATTGCTAATAACTTAGAAGATATTGTAAGACAAGTTGCATGTAAAAAGATTTTATCTGATAAACTAATATTTGATTTTATAAATCAGGTTAATAATGAAACGTTATTATATACAATTGGTAAATTAGCTCGCAATGATTTTTATAAAGGTTTTAAAGTTTCTAAAATAAATACAATTAATAATTTATTAAAAATTGAAAAAAACCTTCAAAAAATAAGTCCCAAGTTAGTT
>NZ_RCOO01000099.1:0-4082 GCF_003987485.1 Spiroplasma endosymbiont of Megaselia nigra | reverse complement strand
CTATTTTTTTTGTATTATTAAAATTATAATTAAAATTAATTATTCTTCAATTATTTTTTTCTTCCCCTCGTCATACAACATAATATCATTTATTATCAACATTATTAAATGGTTTTTCTGGTGGTGCTATTCATTCTAAAATACCATCATTTGTATTTATGTTATGTTTTTCTTTTAATTCTTTCAATTGTTTTTCATTGTATTTTAATGTATTACAAGAAAATAAACTTGTTGTACTTGTTCCAATTAAAGTTATTGTTCAAAAAATACTTAATATATTTTTCACTTTTAAATACCTTTTTTTATAATTTATTAATTTAATTAAAAATGGAAATAAATTATTAATTTCCATTTATTTTAATAAATTTTTAAAATGTTTATATTTATGTATTTGCTATTGAACATCCAGCTGAAATTATTCCAAAAGCTGCAGAAGTTATTGAACCAAAAACAGGAATAACAGAAGTTCCAGCAGACAATAATGATGTTAAATTACCACACATTGTTAATAAATTAGAAGAATTATTTAATAGATTATAAATTTTTATTTTTAAATTATCAATTTTTTGTTCTAAACTTGAAAATTGAATTTTTAATTGTTCTATACTTTCTCTATTTTTTATAATATTAATTTTATCTTTAAAATTATCAATTTTAACTAATAATTCATGTTTTTTATTATCTATTCATGATTTCTTTTCATTTTCTGATTTTGATGTAAAATTTTTTTTAAAATCAAAATCCATATTATTTTTTCAATCATTAAAAAGTTGTTTTCAACTTATAAGTGAATCATCTTGTTCTAACATAGATTCAAATGGTCAATATTCATATAACTTATTATTATCACTTAAAAGATAAATTTTATCATTTAAAATTATGCCATTTTCCATAATCATATTATCATTTGTAATTTTTTGTTCTGTATTATTATTCTTATCTTTTTCATAAAGATCTGATGATTTTATAAAATATTCTTTATTATTTAATTTTATTATATTTTTATTATTTTTAATTACATTACTTCAATTAACAAAATTTAGATATTCGTAAACTTTGTGGTTTAATTCTGCCCTAACTACAGTTTTTCTTTGTTGATCATACTCATATATTCACCCACTATTTTGATACCTAAAATATAATCTATTACCCCACGTAAACATATCTTGGGCTCTTAAAGTTTCTCCATTTAGAGCGGGGCCATAATATAAAACTTTTAAAATACCATTAAATTTGATATTTTTTATTTCATTTATTAAATTATTAATTTTACTAATATCTCTTTTATTTCTATTTAAATTTTCTTCTTTTTGATAAGGACTAGCAGCAATTGTTGTTGGTACAGCAGCCCCAATAATTGTTAAGACACTTAATAAACTTAAAAGTTTTTTCATTTATATATTTCCTTTCTTATCTTGAAACTTTTTATCAAGATCCATTGATATTATATATAGATATATATGCAAGTCAAGCATTTTAATATTTTTATTTAGAAAGGAAATGAATTATAATGATTATTATTCTGATTATATTGTACTAAATCTGGGCTCGCAGAAATTTTTATATTTTACAAACTTGTAAGTCATTTTATCATAAAAATTTAAGAAAATCAACCGCTCGCCCAAAACATATTTATTTTAATTAAAACCCTATAAAATAAGGTTTTTTGTTGCCTGTTATTAAATTGTCGTCTGTAACGCATTGAGTGTTATTTTCACGGGGAAATGGTAATATTTAAGTATATTTAATCCCATTTATTTTTATATTTTATATTATATAATTAATATAATTTATTATATTAATTATATAATATAAAATATACTTGAAAATGTAATGCTTTTGGGTATTATATAATTAATATAATAAATTATATTAATTATATAATAAATTAGAAAGGAATAAAATTATGCCAGTAATTAAGAAAAAAAGTACATTAGAAATGATTGATAATTCTGTATCTTTTAAAAATAAAGTAAAAGAAAATAAAAAAGTTTTATTGCCTAATACAACCTGTGATTTTTATTTAGTAGAAACTTTTAAAAAAGAAGCACAAACAAGAAAATGGAAAATGTCCACTTTAATGAATGAAATTCTTAAAGAGCGTTATGGAAAGGAAAACAAGCAATATGAAAATGATTAGTTTTAGTAATAAAAAGGGTGGGGTCGGCAAAACGACCCTTTGCAAAAATGTTGCATATAAATTCGCTTTGGAAAATAAAAAAGTTTTATTAATTGATTTAGATACACAAGCAACTATCTCTTTTGCTGTTAGTAATAAAAACATAGATTTTAATAAAACCTTAAATAAAGTTATTTTAGATTTAGAAGAGATAAAAGTTAAAAAAGTAATTCAACCAACAAAATATAAAAATATTGATATTATTGTTGGTGGTGAAAAACTACGAAATATAAATTTGTTAATTAAAGAATTATATAATGATTATCAAAACAAAAAAGAAAATATAGCTGAAAATATTTACATAAAAAACCAAGAAATTTTTGATAGTTATCATTATGTGTTGATTGACTATCCACCAACAGTAGATGATTTTTCGCTAGATTGGTTATTAATTAGTGATTTAATTTTAATTCCAATAAATGAGGGCATAAGTAGCTTTAAAGGAATATTAGACTTAATTAATAGTTTAAAATATATAGCAAATAAAACTGAACGAAATATACCAAAACATAATATTATTTTCAATAATATAAAAGATAATGAAAATTTAGAAATAATAGAAAGTTATTTAAAAGAAAAAAATATTTTTAATTGTTGTTTTCCTTTCCGAATTAAAAGTTCTAAATCTTTTTTATCTGCTGAAAATGAATTAGCTAGTATATGGGATAATCAATATTATTGGCGACAAAAACAAGCATACGAAGAACTAATTCAAGAAATAAAATAAATATAAAAAGGAGAATAAAATATTATGCATAAATTAATAAGTTTAGATGAAGATTTAAGTAAATGTGAAAATTGTAGTTTTATCATTCAAAAAATAGATGATAAGTGAATTACTATTAAAGAAAGCGATAGAAAATGTGGTAAATAATTTAATACTAAAAAATTAAACTGCCTAAAATCGTTTTTTTATATTCCCATTTTAAAACGATACGGATAAGAACCATAAAATAATGCATCATATGGGTCGTGGTACATTTTACTATCGGGTGTGTTTGTTTTGGTATCACTAAATCTTAGTTCACTTATACACTTATCTAAAAATGGAAAGTTATCTAAAATACCATATATTTTGCCTTGAACAAACATTTTTCTTATTCATGTTACACGATTTATTATGCCTGCTTCTTTATTTAGTGATGTTTGATGTTTTTTGGCTTTAAACATTTTAATTTTATAACCCAAATAAGGATAAATATCTTCTTGCAATTTTTGCATAAAGTCGTGGGCATTAATATCATAATGAAATGTAGCATATTCAAAACCATCAAATTTATCAAATATATTAATTATTCATTGTCCGTAATATTCAACTATTTCATTTAAATTCATTGCGTTTTTTGGGGTAACAACATTTTCTTCAATTAAATATTTATCATATTCGTTGTTTTCATTAATTTTATATCCACTAAATAAAAACACCGTATGATCAGCACTACCATTAGCATAATCAACACCAATGGAATAACTATCAAATTGATACTGTTTTGTATTGGAATTATAAAAATCTTGTAAATTATACTCTTGCATATATTTACGATAATTTCGTAAAACATAAATACTGGGGTCATTATCGTTATATTCAAATCCGTAGTATTCAAGTTCAAATAAATCAGGTCGTTCTTCTTTATTTGTTAAAACAAGTTTTTTGGTAATATCAGGTATTTTATTTCAAACAGCACCCATTGTTAATCGTAAATTAAAAATACCTAAACCATTAAATGCTTGTTTGTTTTCTGAATATACTTGATTGTGTTCTTTTAAAATAGTTTTAATTCTTTCATTTAAAGGTAAATATGGCGTTACAAATTTTTCATAAAAGACATGGTATTTATCAAAAGGATTAAAAGTAAATTGATTAGAATATGTTTTATGAAAATATGTTGTTACGTTTATGTAT
>NZ_RCOO01000098.1:0-4134 GCF_003987485.1 Spiroplasma endosymbiont of Megaselia nigra | reverse complement strand
AAAGCCAAAAAACATCAGACATCTCTTAATAAAGAAGCGGGTATAATCAATCGCGTAACCTGAATAAGAAAAATGTTTGTTCAAGGCAAAATATATGGCGTATTAGATAACTTCCCATTTTTAGATAAGTGCATTAGTGAACTAAGATTTAGTGATACTAAAACAAACACACCCGATAGTAAAATGTACCACGATCCATACGATGCTTTGTTTTATGGTTCTTATCCGTATCGTTTTAAAATGGGAATTTAAAATATTTATGTTATAATGCTATTGAAATAAAATTAAAGAATATTTCACTTAATTTTTATCTATATGTTTATTAAATCTGAAATAGCAGATTTTTTTAGGTTTTGGGCGAGCGGTTGATTTTCTTAAATTTTTGTGATAAAATGACTTATAAGTTAAAAAATATTTTGAGATTCTTTCAAACAAATTTGGAAACCTTTATAAAATTCTTCGCTTAACGCTTAGAATTTTTACCAAGTATTTTGAAAAGCACGGCAAAAGTTTTTTTAAACTTTAAGGCATTTTTCACAAAATTATGAAAATCACCGCGAGCCCAGATTTAGTAAAATATAACAAAAATAATAATCATATTAGATCTTCTCCTTTCTAAAATAATATATTTAAAAATGCTTGACTTGCATATATATATATATATATATAATGTCAATAGATCTTGATAAAAATTTTCAAGATATAAAGAAAGGAAATTATACAAAATGAAGAAACTGTTAAGTTTATTAAGCGCATTAACAATTAGTGGGGCTGCTATTCCAACAACAATTGCCGCTAGTCCTTATCAAAAAGAAAATTTAATTAGAAAAAAAAGAGATAATTGATATGGGTGAATTTATATAAATTTTTATGGAATATCTGATATATTAAAAGGAACACTAAGCTTAGATACTACTAATAAAAAAATTAGACTTGGTGGTTTAGGAGATTATAGAGTAGTACATTCTAATGAAGTTAATCAAGTTTATAATAAAATTATTATAAAAAATAATAACGGCGATGTAATTAAAGAAATCCTTTATTGAAAAGATATAAGTATACAAATAAAATTTGAAATAGAAAATTTATTAAATGGAATTCCATATAATAATGATTATACAATTTAAATATGATCAAATGAACCTTGAAGAACAAAATTTAATGATCATAATTATGTATGAAAATCTTTTTCAGAAAATACTTTATATTTTAAAATTAAAAATGACAGATTTTATAAGCTTAATAGTATAAAAGAATTCATTATAAATACAAATATAGGTGCTTTAGATAATAATAATGTTTCAACTATTAAAGCGGCTGTTAAAACAAAGAACCCCAGTTTAGATACTAGTGAAGTTGATGTTAGTCAAATAACAAGTACATCAGCAGATATTGATGGATCACCACATTATAGTTCAAATAAATATAAAGATTATAAAAAAGTTTATTTTACTGTTAAGCCAGATTTGATTACTGATTTTAAAACATGTATAGGCCCTGTTGATGATACTAGTGATGCCACGATTTTATCAGCAATAAAAACTAAAAATCCGAGTTTAGATATATCACAAGTTTATGTTAAACAAAAAGTTGTTGGCAGAATATTAGAACTTGGTGTAAAAAGCAATTCAAATAAGTATAATACCAATAGTTCTTGTTATTGTGATAATTTTAAAGTTAGAACAGATTTAAATAAAAATATTTTAACCTTTAATTTAAATATCATTACTAATGATAATAATGCAATTTTAAATGAACTAAACTATTTAAATCACAATTTAGATATTTCACAATTAGAGGTAACTAATAAAACAACAAAATCAGCTACGATTAAAGCAAAAAGTAATAGCAACAAATATTTTGGTGAAAAGAAAATTTATTATGCAATAGATAATGAACAAAATAAAATTATTAATTTAAATGAATTAATTGAAAAAGGAATATTTTTAAATTTTAGAGATAAAAATAAAGAAAATATTGTAAAAGAAATTAAAAATATTAACACAGATAATTTAATATATTCTAATGTGATTGCATCAAAAAGTATTGAACCAATAATTAATAAAAATAAAGAAAATATTTGTTCTGGTAAAACAATTTTAGAAAATAATTTATCAACAGAACAAAAATTAAGAACATCAAATTGTAAATATACAATTCAAGAAGTAAAAAGTTTTCAAATTATAACAGGATTAAGTAAAACAACTGGGTTACAAACAAATTCAGAAGTTAGTTCTGGTTCTACTAGTTCTAGTAGTTCAACTACTGGGTTACAAACAGGACATAGTCAAAGTAATTCATCAACAAACTCATCAGAAGTTGGTGGTAGTGCTGGGTTTAATTTATTTGGATTTAGTATAGGTGGATCCGCTAGTAGTAGTCACCAAAAAACTTCTGCCAGTGAAACAAGTTCGTTAACAATGTATAATTCTACTCAAGAAATTTCTAAATCATTTAGTAATTCTTTTTCAAAATCAATTTCATTATCAAATAGTTTTGATTTAGGAAATAGTCAAGAAAAACAAAGTATAAAAATTTTTGAATTAGAATTACCCTTTCAAGAGCTTAATGTTGAAGGTAATCAAAAGATTGAAGTTAGCACTTTTTTAGATAAAGTATTAGCACAAGTAACATTGAATTTAAAACAAGATATTTATGGTGAAATTAATTCAGAAATAATAAATGAAAATAACGAAAAAACTATATTTAAAATTTCAATTAAAGAAATTATGCAAAAACTAAAACAATATTATCTTTTACCACAAGAAGTTACAATAAATGATGATTACAGTATAACTTTTAATGGGAAAGCTAATCTTTCATATCAATTTTCTACTATTGGAGAAACATCAACTAGATAAATAGAAACATTTTAAAAGGGGTAAAATTTATTATGAAAAAAATATTAAGTTTATTAGGTTCTATAACATTATTAAGTAATACACCAATGTCATTCACTATTGCTCCTTCATCATATTCTCAAAATAATTTAAATAGAAATAGAAATTCAAGACCAGTTAATAGGGGCAGAGTTGAAAAACCTACTCATAGTAGAAATAGATCAAATAGTTTAAGAAAAATATTTAATAAAATTAAAAGTTCTAGTAATTTTTCTTCTAAAAATAGAACTCATCCAGCTTCTAAATATGGAACTTATATAAGATATTTGAGAGAAAATATAAATTATCTCCAAAATAGTAAAAATATTGACCCCATAGAAGTTAATTTTATAGAAAATACTAATCATAATTCAAAAAAAGTATTTAAATTAAAAAATAATGGTATTAATAAACATCAAATTATTCCTTTAAGTAATAAAAATCATGAAATTGAGTTAGTCTTTGATACAAGTAATTTATATTTAGAGGGAGTTATTAACACTGATAAAAATAATAATAAAATATATTGACATTTTAATGATGCAAAAATTACAAATATAGATGACGCCATTTCAGAATCTCTTGGTTTTTCAGGAAATTATAGTAGCTTAGTTGAAAATGAAAATATAAGTATTACTAGAGATCATATTAATAATTCTATTAGTAATTTAAGCAATATAACTAAAGAAAATAAACACACTATTAAAGATGATTTAGTCAGAACAATTTTAACCACTTCAGAATCAATGAGATTTTTTTCTGTTAGAGATAGTATTAAGAAGGTTTTAATTGATGATAATAAAAAAATTATTTGAAAAGATCATAAAAACACACTTAATGACTGAGGCAAATATAGTAAAAAATATTATAGAATATTAGAAACAAAAATTGTTCCAGAAAATCAAGAAGAATATAACAAAATAATTAATATTGCTGTTTTAGCCGCAGAAAGTAATTAAAAAATTGAAAAATTTATTAATTATTTTGGGAACAATCACTTTAATAGTAACAAGTACAACAAGTTTAGTTGCTTGTAATACACCACAATATAGCGAAGAAGGATTAAAAAAACTAAAAGAAGAAAACAAAATAACTACAAAAAATGGTATTTTAGAATGAATAGCACCACAAGAAAAACCATTTAATACAGTTGATAATAAGTATTATTTTGTTGTTTGAAAAACTAATACTTGAAATATTACTAAGTTTAAAAATAATACTTTAATAGATAGAACACATCCGAGTATTGAACTTG
>NZ_RCOO01000097.1:0-4142 GCF_003987485.1 Spiroplasma endosymbiont of Megaselia nigra | reverse complement strand
CCGCTATTTATCACTATAAATGTGTCTCTAACGGTATTATAATTTCAATGGGTAAAAAATACCACTGTGCAGATAATATTGTTATAGAAAGTTTTCATTCATTACTTAAGAAAGCTACAATCCATAATAAAATATATAATTCACATGAAGAATATATACAAGATGTTATAAAATGAAATACATGATATTCAAATCGTAAAGAAAAAGATATAATAAAAAAAATAGTAAATACTTTTTATTAGTACTTACTAAAATGGGTGCAGTCTATCAGTTTGTTCATCATTTAGCACCAAGCGATTTAAACGATTATGATGATTTAATTTCAGCTAGTGGAAGATTAAACCAATATCAAAGAGATATTATCGCTAGTGAACCAACGGGGTTGTGTTTGTTTACAATTGGGAGTAATCAACGTACAATTATAAATATTAAAACAAATCCAATTGAAATTAAAGCAATTGGTAATAACCGCGAAAAAGGAGAATTAGGAGCACAAAAATAAAAGCAGAAAGAAGGAAAACACAAAATGAAAAAACTAATAAGCATATTAGTTTTAGTTAGTTTAACTACAACCACAGCAAGCGGTGTTATTGCTTGTGATTCAAAAAAAGCAATATCAACAATAAACACAAAAAGAATACCAAAGATAAAAACATTACAACCAGAAAAAGTTGAAGAAAAAACAGAAAACTTAATGCTACAACAAACAAATTTAGTAAGAAATAAAAGAAATATTAATTTTGAAAAAGAATTAGATGTTTATCAAAAAATGAAAAAATCAATAACTAATTTTGATAATATAAAAAGTAAAATAATTTCATTTTTTAAAGATAATTATAATAAATATTATTTTATAACAGATGACGGATTATATATTTTAAACAAGAAAAATAATAAAATAATAAAAATTAATAATATTAATAGTTCTAATATTTGATATGCTAATTTTGATTCAAAAAATAATCTTTATTTTGCAATGTATAGTGTTTCATTTGGTTCTAGTGGTGGTGCAGTATATGTGTTAAAAAATGGTGAAAAT
Organism: Spiroplasma endosymbiont of Megaselia nigra; assembly: GCF_003987485.1. Taxonomy (NCBI): domain Bacteria; kingdom Bacillati; phylum Mycoplasmatota; class Mollicutes; order Entomoplasmatales; family Spiroplasmataceae; genus Spiroplasma; species Spiroplasma endosymbiont of Megaselia nigra. The sequence continues at coordinate 3,103 of NZ_RCOO01000097.1, read as the reverse complement.
ACTGCACAAAAAATTAACGGAATAAATGAACGTATTTTTAATATTATGATTGATAATAATAACAATGTTTATTTTGATTCAAATAATGGTTTATATATTTTAAAAAATGGTGAAAATACTGTATTTTTATGTGAATATCTTAAAAAATATGGCTTTTATAAAAAAACATTAGGGTTTGATGAAAAAAATAATTTATATTTTACAACTTTGGATAATACATATGTTTTAAAAAGTAATGTAGATATACCAACTAAAATAAATAATTTAACTAGTTATGTTAATTTTTTTGTTGTTAATGAAAATAACAATGTTTATTTTGGAACAAATAATGGTGCTTTTGTATTAAAACAAGGGGAAGCAACAGCTACAAAAATAAATGAAATAAAATTTTTAAATAAAGATGATAAAGTAAATTATATTTGATTTGATAAAAAATATATTTATATTGGTTGTTTATATCAAACATACATTTTAGATTATAATTATAAAATTATAAAATTAATTCCTAGTTCACATTGTCTTAGATATGATAAAAACGGTAATATTTATTTTGGATCTGGTAGAGGAATATATACGTTTAATCCAAATACAATGAAATATCAAAAAATAAAGATTAATAAACATAATAATTTGTATGATAGTGATGATGAAATTTTGAATATATATTATTTTAATAGAAATATTTATTTTATGGAATATACAAGACAAACTATTAATTTTTATAAAATTAATAGTAACGATATTGCGGAAAAAATAGATAACTTTAATAAAATATTAATTAAATAACAAAATATTTTTATTTTGATATAATTTACTTATTAAAAACATCTTTTTTTTATTTTAGGGTATAAAATTTTTTATACCCTAATAAATTAAAATTATATAATAAATAACAACCAATAAACAATTAATATCAACAAAAATTACCTAGAAAGGAACGAACCTTTATGTACAACAACACTATCGGCAAGAAAAAACAAGCAACCTTTTATCGCAACATCTCACGAAACAAGAAACTATATGGTAATTATAAACTTCAAAAAATGATGAAAATATTTTTAACAAAATACTCATCACCAAACAATCGAAATATTCAAGGAAATAATTTTTTCCCACGACAAAGCAACAAAACTTATAGTCAATATATTATTAATAACTTTAATTATTTACTAAAACAAAATACACGCCATAAAACAAATTATAAGTTATCTGTCGCACCAAATTTAAGGAAAATTTCTTTAGAAAAGTTACACAGTGGCATTGCAATTGAACAACTACGCGCTAGTAAAAACGATGTTTACAAAAATGAAAACATTGACAACAATAAAACATATCTGAATGAATATATGTTTCGTGATGAAAATAATAACTGGGTAATTAAAAAAAACAATGATTTAACTCAAGAAGATAAAATCAACATTATTAATCGCGATAACCAATGATATCGCCAACAAATCAAAGAAGCCCACGAAAAAGGGTTAAACAAGTCTATTACAGTAAAATCTATTGTCAAAGCTGACAATGTAATTACTTTTACAAGAACCAGTTTACTAAAACAAGGAATGACACCCACAAATGTTGATATTATCCAAAAAGAATGAATTACCACTGTTAAAAATTATCTAATTAAAGATTTGAGCGACGATTTACGCGGAATATACTTACACACGGACGAAACAAACCCCCACTTTCATTATCATTTTCTACCACGCAATCGCGAGCAAACAATTACAAATGATATGAAAAACGGGCAAGAAAGAGTGCAAATTCATCCAAAGGGAAAAATTGGATCAAAAGGAATTATTACTAAACAACGGTTAATTAAAACAAATAATGATTTACGAGAACTATTTAATCAAAACCCAGTTTTAAAAAACATTGATTGAAGCCGATTAAGTAAATATGAACTTGCTTTAACTCGTGAAGGTCATTTTGATAACGAAGATTTACATACTTATAAACGAGTTGAAAGATTAAAAGAAACATTACCATATATTCGTCAACGCGAATATGAGAAAACTTTTAAAACAATGACAAACGACGAATTAAAAGTTTGTATAGAAAATATCAAAGAAGAAGCAAACTGAAAATTAAGTGCTATTAACAAAATCGCAAAGCAACGCGAACAAAACAAAGAACATGAATTAGAACTAACCCGCGAAATAACAAAAACAAACAAGTAAGTTTAAAATCATTGTCTGTAACGCATTGAACATTATTTTAATGATAAAGAATATGAATTCAATGTGTTATAAAGGCTTAGAAAGGAAACATAAATTATGGAAAAAAAGAATAAACATAATAACGAACTTGAATACAGTGTTAGAGAATTTAATATTATCAATTAAATTATGTTATATTAACCAAGATGTATTTTAAAATACATAACCTTTAATTTAGGTTTAAATAAAACCACCTTATTTTACTAAGGTGGTTTTATTTTTTAACAAAATATTTGAATATTTTTTAAATTTTCTATATAATAAATTTGTTAGCAATTTAATTGCTGTGACAATTTAAAAACGGAAACACAATAAATTTGAACAACGTGTGTTTCCATAGACAATTTTAACATATTTTATTTAACTTAGAATGTGTTGTATCAATTATTATAATTTTGTTTGTGGAAATGGCGGTCTGTTATTTCCCTTTTTATTTGTTTTCGCAAAGGAGTGATAAAAAAATATTTTATCGGCACATTTGTGATAGAATTAAAACAACTAAATAAAAAGAAAAATGACGTAGCAGTCATTCTTCTATACACCTATTAAGCGGTCTAAGCAACCAATTACTAGGGTCTGATATAATTTAACTGAACCGCACAGTTGTGGTGGTTCTTGGTTAAATTATAACATTTTTTAATTTTTGTGTATAGGTAGAGTGATAAAAAGTCATTCTACCTATTTTTTTATTTAATATATCAAAATAACAAAAAATTCAGTTTATATAAGACTATATTAGCGTTTAAATAATCAAAAAGAATATGATTGGGTTTGTTGGCCTACATTTTGGATAATATCAACGCTGATAAGGGGTTTAAATTCGCTCAAAACCGCAGAAAGGAGCATATGTATTATGAAATTTGAAAAAGATACTTACATTA
>NZ_RCOO01000010.1:0-18792 GCF_003987485.1 Spiroplasma endosymbiont of Megaselia nigra | reverse complement strand
AATGAAATAAATGATATTCAAGCCGCAAAGAAAAGGATATAATAAATAAAAGTTTATAAACCTTTTTTACTAATACTTACTTTTTGGGGTGCACTCTATAATCCTTTATTATTAATCTTTTTTTAATTTGGGTTTGATGATTACTTTTTTGTTATATGGCGGTGATTATGTTCTTTTTTTACTTTTTGAGATTTTTTATTAGCAACTACTTTATTAGTATGTTTTTTTACCACAAATTGTTTCATTGAAATTGTTTCACCAGTACGTTTTTTATCTACAACTTGTCAGAAACCATACATAAAGGCAGTAATTAAAGCCCCAATAATCATAAATAAGAATGCTAGTAATGTCCATCCTCAAGCACTAGCTCATCCATAAACTCCAGCATCACTATTACCACGACCTAACGCTGATAAGAATCCAACAATTGGTCCACCATGACCAGCCAAATCAGCAATTCCTACAGCATCAGCTAAAGCACCTCTTCTTTTCCAATCCCAGTTAATAATGCTGCTGAAATTTTTGCTTTGTCTGTTTCAACTTTCATTGCTTTTTTAAAATCTTCATCCATTAATTTTCGTGCTACTTCACTTAAAATTCCTAAATGAATTTCTCCTGATTTAGCTTCGGGAATAATATTAAAGCAATGGGAACTTTCGTTGGTTTTCCATCCATTGCATTTCAATCAACATCATTTTTGAAACGAATAAATAAAACCGCTGCATTTGTAACAGCACTAATTCGTGCATGAGGAATTGCAAAGCCATCTTCAAAACCTGTTGAAGATTCTTTTTCTCGGGCCTCAAAACCTTTAACAAGTTCATTGCGGTCAGAAACATATCCAAGATTTTCAGCTAATTGAGCAAGTTCTAAAAAAACTTCTTCTTTAGTTTTAGCTGTTGAATCTAAAATAATATGTTTTTCATTAAAAATGTTATTATACATATAGTTTTTTTTCCTTCCATTTATAGTTTACTATTTTAAAATTAAAACTCAATAATTTTATTAAAAAAAATCTATTTTTAAATATAAAATGGAATTTTTTTTCTATAAAATTAAAATTTAATGGGTGTCATTTTTTTAGTTAAAAAAAGAGCAAAAATTTGAATTTTTGCTCTTTTTAAATTTATCTTTTATAACTTAATAATGCTTTACCCTTAACATTTATTGTTAATTTTTGTGCTAATTCCACAATTATTGCTGATTCACCTGCTAAAAGTTCTGTTGTTCCGGTAGTTATTTTTCCTTCAACAACTGTTACTTGTGCTCATTTTATAGTATTTAAATCAAGTTCTCGTGTTTTTGTTAATAAATGTAATGTAAAATATTCATTATCAATTAAAATTCCTTCATTACGATGAACAATTTGATTAGTCGAATCAGGAACTGTTGTTACATCAAAACATTCTTGTAAATGAAGCGGACGAAAGTTTCCATCTTTATCAGCACGATCAAAGTCATAAAAACGATATGTTATATCTGATGAACGTTGTAATTCAAAAACTGTTACACACGGGGTAATGGCATGAACTTTACCTGGAGGAACATATAAAAAATCCCCTTTTTGTACTTTTACTTCTGTAAATAATTGTGCTCATGCCTTTTTTTCAACCAATTGAATTAATTCTGCTTTTGTTTGAGCATAATGTCCATAAATAATTTTAGCATCAATAGGGCAATCAAGGATATATCAGCATTCAGGTTTACCTAACATTTTGTTATGTTTTAAGCTATATTCATCATCAGGATGAACTTGAACTGATAAATAATCATTTGCTGTAATAATTTTGGATAATAAAGGAAAATCTTTATCAGTAGTTCCAAAATATTCTGGATGATTTGCAAAAAATGTTTTTAATGATACTACCGTCTCAGAACCATTCGCAATATAACTCATTCCATTATCTAATGCACTAATCACTCATGCTTCACCATATAAGTCATCTGTTGGCAATTGAAAACCAAAATCCGCTAATTTTTGCCCCCCTCATAAACGTTCTGAAAAATATGGTGTCACTTTAATTACTTTATACATAAATGTCACCCTCAGTTTTTCTATTATATTAAACCACAAAAACTGAAAAAATAATATTATCATTAAAATTTATAGTAAGATATATTTAACTAATAAAATGATTGGAGTCAACAATGGAAATTATTCGTATTCGAAGTTATCTTAAAAAAATTAAATGGCATTTATTATGACTTTTTGCTGCATTAGGTATTGTAACAATTATTTTTATAATTATTTTCCTAGCATTAAAAAACATGTCATCACAAAATAAATTAATTTATTGTTCAATTTTTCTTGTGGTTAATTTAATTATATTATTTATTAATTATTTAATTATTAAAAACCCCTTTATTTTTTCAAAAATTTATTATTATGACAACAACAAAAATCGATTACGTTTAAGTTTATATTTTTATTTTTTTGTTTTAATCATTACAATTGTTTTCTTCTTTTTAACTTTAATTTCCATCCAACTAATTTTAAAAACAACTTTTAGTCTTGTAATTAAGCGATTGTGATATGTTGGCTTAGGATATGCTCTATGAAGTTGTAGTATTATTGGTGGATTTAATACCATTAATTTAATTATTTTAAATAAACCCATTCCACCACAAAAATCTACTACCTAAAATCATACACTAAAACTCATTGCAAAACAGTCAATAATCATTCAATGTCTTGATGAATAACATCAATAATATTTGTCAAAATATCTTGATAAGTTCCAATAAAATAGAATCAAAGTAGTCGTCCTTTTGGGTCATCAAAACTATTAACAAAATAATTATCAAAAACAATTGTCAAGCTCCCATCATCAAAGTGCATAGTTGGGATTTTTGTTTCTTATTTTTCTAACTCAATTAAATTGACTATTACTTTTGGTGTTAATAATTTTCGTATTAAAATTTGGTCATTTGCATTAACAGCAAACATTTTTTCAAATTCTGTTGATTATAATGTTGTATTATCTCTTGTTTTAAAAATTTTTAAGAAGGTATGCATTGCTTTAATTGTAGCAACTAATTCTGGCATTTGCTTAACATCAAGCGTCAAATATAGATATCGCGTATAAGTAACTTCTTCATCTTTACCTCAACCATTCACTTCGCGTCGTGTCAATGTTCCAAATGAGTAATTAATATCATTTTCATAAAAATTAATAACATAGTCTTCTTTAAGATCTTTCGTATTAGGTACTCCCATGCGTGGAAAAAGATTAAATTTTTGAGTAATAGTAGCAATTTGATATTGTTTTTTTGCCAAAGCATTAAGACCAATTTGATAAAATTTCTCAAACGGTAATTCTTGCATAATAATTTTTTGTAATTTTGCTGCTTGATAATACTTTGTAAATAATCAAATCCCTAAACTTAAAGTAACTAAACTACTAAAAACTAAAATAATTTTGCCAGCAATACCTAATTCTAATAATCCTTTTAAAAAACTAAGTGGCATTCCCATAATTATTGCTAATAATAAAAACCACAAGAAAAAAGTAATAACAACTAAGATAAAATTCAAAAAGATATACCGCTTTTTAAAATATTTAAAATTAAGATTTTTTAGTTTATGTTTTTGCATTAACATTTGAAAATCATGTTCAACAATTGTTTCTAAATCTGATTTAATCATTCTTATTTTATCCTTTTATATTTTTTTAATTAATTAAAAAATAGAATTAAACCAAAATAATTATTGGCCTAAATCTATCTTAACATCTTGACGATCAGCAGCATTAGCTTCAAAATATAAGAATGTACTTAATTTTAATGAACTTGCTGCAACATTTGATGGCCATGTTTTTAAACTCGCATTAAAGTCACGAACTGCTGAATTATAAAAACGTCGTGCAGCGGCAATATTATCTTCACAATCTCTAATTCCTGCTTGTAATTCAATTACACTGTTATTAGCTTTTAAATCTGGATAATTTTCAATAATACATTAATTTTTACCAGCTTGACTTGTAACAGCATTATTAACTTGCTCTAATTCCTTCACATTTAAGTTTTTATTTGCTTGACTACGTAATTCAACAACTGTTGTTAAAGTATCTTTTTCATATTTCATATATTGCTTTGTGCTATCAATTAATTTTGCTAACATATCAATTCTTCGTTTTAATTGAACATCAATGTCAGAAGCTGTTTCTTCAATTTTTTCTTTATTTCTAATTAAATTATTTCTTGATAAAATAAATAAGAAAATTGGGATAATTAAAATAAATCAAATGTATACAAAGAATTTTCCTCAAAAACTACTTGTTGCTGGAACTTCCGCATTATTAACTGTTGGATTATATCCCATTGTTACTACTCTTTTCAGAACTTATCTAATATTATATAAGAAAAAAATATAAAAACAAGATTAATTATAATTAATAAAAAAATAACTCAAAGAGAGTTATTTTTTAATGTTATTATTTACTAATTGAAACAACTGTTCCGGCACCAATTGTACGTCCACCTTCACGAATTGAGAATTTTGTTCCTTCTTCAATCGCAACTGGGGCAATTAATTCAACTGTCATTTCAACATTATCCCCCGGCATAACCATTTCAACACCGCTTGGTAATTTAATTGAACCTGTAACATCCGTTGTACGGAAGTAAAATTGTGGACGGTAGTTTACAAAGAATGGTGTATGACGTCCACCTTCTTCTTTTGTTAAAACATAAACTTGTGCTTTAAATTCTTTATGTGGTTTAACTGAACCTGGTTTAGCAATAATTTGCCCACGTTCAACATCACTACGATCAACTCCACGTAATAAAACCCCAACATTATCTCCAGCTTTAGCATCATCTAATAATTTTCTAAACATTTCTAAACCTGTTGCAACAACTTTTTTAGTTTCATTTTTTAATCCAACGATTTCGACTTCTTCATTAACTTTAACAATTCCACGTTCAACACGACCTGTTGCCACTGTTCCACGACCTGTAATTGTGAAAACATCTTCAACTGGCATCATAAATGGTTTGTCAGTATCTCTTTCTGGTTCTGGAATTCATTCATCAATTGCGTTCATTAATTCCATAATTTTTTCTTCTCATTGAGCATCACCTTCAAGAGCTTTTAAAGCTGATCCTCTAATAACTGGTGTTTTTTCACCATCAAAACCATATTCACTTAATAGATCTCTAACTTCCATTTCGATTAAATCCATCATTTCAGTATCGCCATCCATCATATCACATTTGTTTAAGAAAACAACCATTTTTGGTACACCAACTTGTCTTGATAATAAGATATGTTCTCTTGTTTGAGGCATTGGCCCATCTGTTGCTGCAACAACTAAAATCGCACCATCCATTTGTGCAGCACCTGTAATCATGTTTTTAACATAATCGGCATGTCCAGGACAGTCTACGTGCGCATAGTGTCTTTTATCAGTACGATATTCAACGTGTGAAGTATTAATTGTAATCCCACGTTCTTTTTCTTCAGGAGCTTTATCAATATTGTCATATTTTTGGGCTTCTGCAAATCCTTTTTTAGCTAATACAGTTGTAATAGCTGCTGTTAAAGTAGTTTTACCATGGTCAACGTGGCCAATTGTTCCAACATTTACGTGTGGTAAACTTCTATCAAATTTTTGTTTTGCCATTTTAATCTTTTCCTCCTATATTTTTAATTAATAGACAAATGTCATAAATATTGTAAATTAATTCTTTTTACTTTGCAATCTTTTTTTAGTAATGGTAGATTAAACCATTGTGTAATAATTAATCTGTTGATTTTCCTGCTTTTTTAATAATTTCTTCGGTAATTGACTTTGGTGCTTCTTGGTAATGTGAAAACAACATTGTATAAGTTCCCCGTCCTTGGGTAAAACTTCGTAAGTCAGTTGCATATCCAAACATTTCTGATAATGGAACTTTTGCCTTTACAACTTGGGCATTTCCACGTTGATCATTTCCTTCAATTTGACCACGACGTGAAGATAAGTTTCCCATTACATCCCCATAGTATTCTTCTGGAACAGTAACTTCAACAGCCATAATTGGTTCTAAAATAACTGGTTTACATTTTTTAGCGGCTTCTTTTAAAGCTAAACTAGCGGCAAACTCATAGGCCATTTGTGATGAATCGACATCATGGTATGACCCATCATATAATGTTGCTTTAATATCAATCATTGGATATCCTGCTAATTTTCCTGTTTGCATTGACTCTTCTAAACCTTTTTTAACTGAACCAATGAATTCTTTTGGAATTTTTCCACCAACAATTGCGTCAACAAACTCAAATCCTTTATCATGATTTGGTTCAAACTTAATTCATACGTGTCCATATTGTCCACGTCCTCCTGATTGTTTAATGTATTTTCCTTCTACTTCAGCACTATCTTTAAATGTTTCACGATATGAAACTTGTGGTGCTCCAACATTAGTTTCCACTTTAAATTCACGTTTCATTCGATCAACTAAAATATCCAAGTGGAGTTCTCCCATTCCAGCAATAATTGTTTGCCCTGTTTCTTCATCTGTTCATGTTCGGAAAGTTGGATCTTCTTCTGATAATTTTTGTAATGCTAAACTCATTTTTTCTTGGTCAGCTTTTGTTTTTGGTTCTAAAGCTAAGTTAATAACTGGTTCTGGAAAAACCATTGATTCTAAGATTACTTCATTTTTTTCATCACAAAGCGTATCTCCTGTTGTTGTTAATTTCAAACCAACTGCTGCTGCAATATCACCAGCATACACTGCTTCAATTTCTTCACGATTATTAGCATGCATTTTTAACAAACGACCAATACGTTCTGTTTTATCTTTTGTTGAGTTTAATACAGAACTTCCTTTTTTTAACACTCCAGAGTAAACCCGGAAGAATGTTAATTTCCCAACAAATGGGTCTGTCATAATTTTAAATGCTAATGCTGAAAATGGTTCACTATCATCAGCATGACGTTCAACTTCAGTCCCATCTTCTAGAACACCTTTAATTGATGGAATATCAAGTGGTGAAGATAAATAATCAATTACCCCATCCAACATTAATTTAACTCCTTTGTTTTTAAAAGCACTTCCACAAAAGACTGGGAAAAAATCACCAGTTAATGTTGCAGTACGAATTGCACTTTTAATTTCTGGAATTGAAATATCATTACCATCCAAGTATTTCATCATTAAATCTTCATCAAAGTTAACCGCTGCTTCAATTAATTTCATTCGGTATTCTTCAACTAAGTCTTTTAAATCATCTGGGATTGGAATTTCTTTTGCTTCTTCGTTTGCTGCTCCATCATAATGATAAGCTTTTCGTTCAACGATATCAATAATTCCTGTAAACTGGTCTTCAGCTCCAATTGGAATTTGAACTGGATGAGCATTTGCTTGTAAACGGTCATGAATTGTTTTTACTGAGTATAAAAAGTCAGCTCCAATTTTATCCATTTTATTAACAAAGACAATCCGTGGTACACCATATGTAGTTGCTTGACGTCAAACCGTTTCTGTTTGGGGTTCAACTCCTGATTGTCCATCAAGAACAGCTACTGCTCCATCTAACACACGTAATGATCTTTCTACTTCAACAGTAAAATCAACGTGCCCTGGAGTATCAATAATATTTAAGCGCATATTTTTTCAAAACGCCGTTGTTGCCGCAGAAGTAATTGTAATTCCACGTTCTTGTTCTTGAGCCATTCAATCCATTTGGCTAGCTCCATCATGGGTTTCACCAATTTTATGAATTTTCCCAGTATGGAACAAAATGCGTTCTGTTGTTGTAGTTTTTCCAGCATCAATATGTGCCATAATTCCAATATTTCTCGTATTTTCTAGAGAATATTCTCTTGCCATTTTTCTTTTCCTTTCTATTTTTTATCAACGATAATGAGCAAAAGCCTTATTAGCTTCCGCCATTTTATGAGTATCATCTTTTTTCTTAACTGCTCCCCCAATTCCATTTGAAGCATCAATAATTTCATTTGCTAAACGATCAATCATACTTTTTTCATTACGTAATCTTGCATAATTAATTAATCATCTTAATCCTAACGTAACTTTACGATCTTCATTTACTTCAATTGGAACTTGATAATTAGCTCCCCCAATTCGGCGAACTTTTAATTCTAAATGTGGCGTAATGTTTTCAATTGCTTTATTAAAAACTTCTAACGGTTCAGTCTTTGTTTTTTCTTTAACAATCTCAAATGCTCCATATAAAATTGTTTGAGCAACTCCTCTTTTCCCATCAATCATAATTTTATTAATTGCACGTGTTACTAATTTTGAACTATAAATTGGATCTGGTAAAACATCTCTTTTCTCTGCTTGGCGTTTACGCATCGTAATAATCCTCCTTTCTGTTTAATTAAGCTTTTGCAGCTTTTGGTCTTTTTGTTCCATATAGTGATCTTCCTTGTTGGCGGTTATTAACTCCAGCAGTATCTAAAGTACCACGAATAATATGGTAACGAACCCCTGGTAAGTCTTTAACCCTTCCACCACGGATTAATACAACACTATGTTCTTGTAAGTTATGTCCTTCACCAGGAATATATGCTGTTACTTCCATTCCGTTTGTTAAACGAACACGAGCATATTTTCGTAACGCTGAGTTCGGTTTTTTTGGTGTCATTGTTGCAACCCTTGTACAAACACCTCTTTTTTGTGGTGCTGTAACATTAGTAGGTTTTTTTTGTAAAGAGTTTAGTCCTCTGTTTAAAGCAGGAGCTTTTGTTTTTCACACTTTATCTTTACGTGGTTTACGCACTAATTGATTAATTGTTGGCATTAAGCTTTCTCCTTTCTGTTTCACATATCCGAGTGTATCAAAGAATACAATCCATATATAATATTACATAAAACAAAAAATTAAGTCAAGATTTATTCTCAATATTCCCAAGAAAAAAAGACCTAATGGTCTTTTTAGTATTCTTCAGCTTTTGCTGCAATTCCAGCCGTAATAATATCTTTTGGATTTTTTAATCCTGTTCCCGCCGGAATTAAATGTCCTAACATAATGTTTTCTTTTAAACCTTCTAAACAATCAACTTTGCCTTTAATAATTGCCTTAACCAATACTCGTGTTGTATCTTGGAATGACGCTGATGATAAGAATGACTCAGATTCTAATGGTGCTTTTTTAATTCCAAAAATAACATGTTTTGCTCTTGGCGGTTTTTTCATTGAACGAACAGCTTTAATTGTTTCATTACGATAGCGTTTAATTGTTACAATTTCTCCTGGTAATAATTCAGTATCACCAGCATCAATAATTTTAACTTTATTTAACATTTGTTTAATAATAATTTCAATATATTTATCAGAAATTTCAATTCCTTGTAAACGATAAACTCGTTGTACTTCTTTTAAAATATAATTATGAACATCTTCAATTTTGGCAACTTCTAATAATTCTTTAATATTAATTGAACCTTCCGTCAATTTTTGACCACGAGCAACTTTGTCACCAATTTTAACTCTTAAAACAGCATTATATTGCGTTTTATATTTTCGTTCATCACTATCTGATTTAACATAAATGGTATGAATTCCACCTTCATCACGAATATCACTAATTTTTCCATCAATTTCAGAAATAACAGCAATTGATCCTTTTGGTGTGGTTACATCCAATAATTCTTTAATCCGTGGTAGCCCTTGGGTAATATCAGCTCCCCCAGCAACACCACCAGTATGGAATGTTCGCATTGTTAACTGTGTTCCTGGTTCTCCAATTGATTGCGCAGCAATTGTTCCAACTGCCTCACCAATTTCAACTTCCATTCCTGTAGCAAGGTTTTTTCCATAACAACGTTGGCAAACACCTTTTTCTGCTTCACAAGTTAAAACAGAACGGATAATAACTTCCTTAATATCATTATCAACAATTTTTCGACTATCTTCTTCAGTCAATAATGTATTAGCAGCAATAACTTCACCATTTTTTAATTTAATATCTTTTAAATTATAGCGACCAACTAAACGATCAAATAATGGCACAATAATGTTAGCATGTTTTTGCTCAATAATATCTGATACAATAAAACCACGACGAGCATTACAATCTTTCACTGTAATAATAATTTCTTGTGAAACATCAACTAATCGTCTTGTTAAATATCCTGAGTCAGCTGTTTTTAAAGCAACATCAGCCATCCCTTTTCGTGCCCCATGGGTTGAAATAAAGAATTCTGACACTGTTAAACCTTCACGGAACGAAGACTTAATTGGTAATTCAATAATGTCTCCTTTTGGATTATTCATTAACCCCCGCATCCCAACTAATTGGGTAAAGTTTGAAACATTTCCCCGTGCTCCTGAATCCGCCATCATAAAGATTGGATTTTTTGGGTCTTCACGTAAAACATGTTCTAATTCAGTTTGAATGTTATCTTTAACTTTTGATCATACAATAATAATGCGGTGTTGTTTTTCACGGCTGGTCAACATTCCCATTTTAAAGTAATCATTAATTTCTTTTACCTTTTGATCTGCCGCTTTAAATTCTTCTTGTTTTTTATCATAAACTTTAACATCGCCTGCTGATACTGTTACTCCTGATTTCCCTGAATATTTGAAACCAAGATTTTTCATGTTATCTAACATTTCAGCAGTCTTATTAGCTCCATATTGTTTAAAGTAGCGATCAATAATATTTGATAAATCTTTTTTCTTAAATGGTGGATTAACTTTTCAACTCGATAAATATTCAACTAAATTAACATTGTCTTTAATTAATGAGCGAGCAGGTAATGCTGTTAAATTTTCAACATTCGGTTCATTTAAGTATGGAAACTCTTCTTTAAAAATTTGATTAAAAATAATTTTTCCTGGGGTTGTAATAATATAATCTTTCATTTGTTCTGGTTTAAATTTTTTATTTACAAAACCAACAACAGGAATAGCAACTAAAGCATGTAAAGCGACAGCTCCAGTTTCATATGCAATAACAGCTTCATTTAAATCTTTAAAGATTGTCCCCTCCCCTAATTGTCCTTTTTCTTCATATGTTAAATAATAATTCCCTAACACCATATCTTGGGTTGGTGTAACAATTGGTTTACCATCTTTTGGTCCTAAAATATTTCGACTTCCTAACATTAAACTTCGTGCTTCAGCAACTGCTTCTTCTGTAATTGGGACATGAACCGCCATTTGGTCACCATCAAAGTCAGCATTAAAAGCAGTTGTTACTAATGGATGTAATCTAATTGCTTTTCCTTTGACTAATTTTGATTCAAATGCTTGAATTCCTAATCGGTGTAACGTTGGCGCACGGTTTAATAACACTGGACGAGTCTTAATAACTTCTTCTAAAACTTCTCATACTTTATCATCTTGATTTAAAATTAATTTTTCCGCAACTTTAATATTTGCTGCTAAACCATCTTTAACTAATTTACTAATAACAAATGGTTTAAATAATGTAATGGCCATATCACGTGGCAACCCACATTGATACATTTTTAAGTCAGGTCCAATTGCAATAACTGACCGTCCTGAATAGTCAACTCGTTTTCCTAATAAGTTTTGACGGAAACGACCTTGTTTTCCTTTTAAAATACTTGTTAATGATTTTAATGGTCGTTTATCTTTTCCCGTTACTGGTCGTGCCTTACGTTCATTATCTAATAAAGCATCAACAGCTTCTTGTAGCATCCTTTTTTCATTATTAACAATAACACCTGGTGCTCCCATTGCTTTAACTTTTTTTAATCGTTCATTTCGAATAATAATTCGACGATATAAATCATTAATTTCTGATGTTGTAAAACGACCACCATCTAGTTGAATAATTGGACGAATATCTGGTGGAATGACTGGCAATGCTCGTAAAATCATTCATTCTGGTCGTGAACCTGATTTTTTTAATGAATCTAAAACTTCTAAACGTTTCATTAATTTATTTTGATCTAATTGTGTTTTTTTATCTTTTAAATCTTGCTTAATTTTTTCAATTTCATCATCAATGTTTAGATTTTTTAATAATACTTCAACAGCTTCTGCTCCAATTCCAAATCGTGCATTAGTATGACGATTAATGAACTGAGCACATTCATCCATTGAAAATGGCAATGAAGTATTTTTTAAATCTTCAATCATTGTTTCTCCCACTTCATAAGCAATTGTGTTAGGTTCTAGTGTATCTAAAATTTCACGCAATGTCTTTGTTAATCGTTGACGTGTTTGTGCTGATGTTTTAGCATTTCCTAAATCTAATACCATTTTTTGTTTCAATGATTTTGCATCACCACCATCTAATACAATATATGAAACAAAGTAAACAACTTCTTCAAGTTCTTTTGTTTTCATATCTAAAATTAAAGCAATTCGACTAGGTGCTGCTTTTAACATTCAAATATGTGTTACTGGTTCTTCTAATTCAATATGTCCCATTCGTTCACGACGAACAATCGCTTCAGTAATTTCTACTCCACAACGTTCACAAATTTTTCCCTTATTTTTTGATTTTTTGTACTTCCCACAAGCACATTCAAAATTTTTGGTTGGACCAAAAATCTTTTCATCAAATAATCCATCGCGTTCTGGTTTTAATGTTTTATAATTAATTGTTTCTGGTTTTTTTACTTCCCCATATGATCAACTACGAATATCATCAGGGTTTGCTAAGCCAATTTTAATCATAAGATTATTTTTTTCATTATTTTCAATCATTTTTTCTTCCCCCTTAATCTAATTCATCTTGATCATTAATTTCATCAAGTTCATCATCAATGTCATCTAACTCATCATCGTCTAAATTATCTACCAAGTCAAAACTATCTTCAACTTTAACAAATTCATCTAAATTATCATTTTTTTGTGGCTCACGATTAGTACTTAAAATAAAGTTATCAATATCAAATTCATCTTCAAATTCATCACTATATGTTAATAAGTCTTCATCAACATAATCTGTCTCATCATAACTCTTAATATTCTTAATGTTTCCTTTTTCGTCAATCATATGAATATTAAATCCTAACCCTTGAATTTCACGAGTTAGCACATTAAATGATTCTGGGATTCCTGGTTCTGGAATCTTTTTATCTTTCACAATTGATTCATAAGCACGTGTTCTTCCTTTAATATCATCAGACTTAATTGTTAAAATTTCGCGTAATGTATAAGCTGCACCATAAGCTTCTAACGCTCATACTTCCATTTCTCCAAAACGTTGTCCCCCATTTTGGGCTTTTCCTCCTAATGGTTGTTGTGTAATTAATGAATATGGCCCAACATTTCTTGCATGTAATTTATCATCAACCATGTGTGATAATTTCAACATATACATTACTCCTACCGAAACTGGATTATCAAATTTTTCACCTGTTTGACCGTCAATTAAAACTTCTTTCCCAAAGTTTTTCATTCCTGCTTTATCCATAATTTCAATTAATTCTTCATTTGTCATTCCATCAAAAACAGGAGTTGAAATTTTTTGTCCCAACTTTTTCGCTGCCATTCCCAAATGAATTTCTAACACCTGTCCAATATTCATCCGTGATGGTACCCCTAATGGATTTAACATAATATCAATTGGTGTTCCATCTTCCATATGTGGCATATCTTCCAACGGTAAAATTTTCGAAATAACCCCTTTGTTCCCATGACGACCAGCCATTTTATCTCCTTCTTGGATTTTTCTTTTTTGAACAATATAAACTTTAATAACTTCTAAAACATCAGCTGATAATTCATATTTTTCTCGTGGAAAGCGTTTAATTGCTTGGATAATTCCTTCACCACCATTTGGAACTCGTAATGAATTATCTTTAACATTTTTTGATTTTTCACCAAAAATTGCTTGTAATAATTTATCTTCTGGTGATAATTGGGTTTGTCCTTTTGGTGTTACTTTTCCAACTAAAATATCACCGGGTTTAACTTCTGTCCCAATAATAACTAATCCATCATCATCTAAAAATTTTCGTGCATTTTCAGAAATATTCGGAATCTCACGAGTAATCTCTTCTGGACCTTGTTTTGTTTGACGACGTTCAATTGTATATTCTTCAATATGAATTGATGTAAAAACATCTTCGGATACTAACCGTTCTGAAACAATAATTGCATCTTCATAGTTGTAACCATTTCATGTTGTAAAAGCAACTACTACATTTTGTCCTAATGCTAGTTCTCCTTTGTCAATTGATGGTCCATCAGCTAAAACTTGTCCTTTTTTAATTTTTTGTCCTTGACGCACTAATGGGACATGAGTTAATGATGTTCCTTGGTTACTACGAACAAAAGTGTCTAAATTATAATTTTTTAACCCTTCTTTTGTTTTTAAAACAATTCTTGTTGCATCAACAAAATCAACAGTTCCATCATATTGTGAAACAATTGCTAATCCCGAGTCACGAGCAGCAGCATATTCAACTCCTGTTCCTACATATGGTGAATTTGGCGCAATTAAAGGAATTGCTTGTCGTTGCATATTAGCACCCATTAAAGCACGATTGGCATCATCATTTTCTAAAAATGGAATACAACTTGTTGCAATTGAAACAATTTGTTTTGGTGAAACATCAACATAGTCAACATCGTTTCGTCCAGCAATAATATTTTCTCCTTGGAAACGTGCAACCACTTGTTCATCTAAAATTTCACCCTTATCACTTAAACGAATATTAGCTTGTGCAACAACATAATTTTTTTCTTCATCAGCTGTTAAATAATCATTTTCCATTGTAACTTTGCAACCAATAACACGACGATATGGTGTTTCAATAAATCCATATGAATTAATTTTGGCATATGTTGCTAAGTTATTAATTAACCCAATATTAGGCCCTTCTGGGGTCTCAATTGGACAAATACGACCATAATGTGAGTAGTGAACATCTCGGACCTCTAACCCAGCACGTTCTCTTGATAATCCTCCTGGTCCTAGGGCTGTTAATCGACGTTTATTTGTTAATTCAGCTAAAGGATTTGTCTGATCCATAAATTGTGATAATTGTGATAAATTGAAAAATTCACCAATAATTGCTGATAATGGCTTATTATTAATAATATTTGAAGGTTTCATTTTAAATAAATTTGAAGTTGACATTTTTTCTTTAACATTTTTTTCAATTCTTAGTAAACCAATTCGAAATTGATTTTGTAATAATTCCCCAATTGTTCGAACACGACGATTTCCTAAGTGGTCAATATCATCAACTTCCCCAATTCCATCTGTTAAATTTAATAAATATGAAAATGTCGCCAAAACATCAGGCACTGTTACATATTCATCAGTTGCATTAGGATCAATTCCAATAATATTCGCTACACGTGAACGAACTTCATTATCAACATACACTTTAATTTTTTGGATTTTATTAGAACAAATAATTTCATCACTAAATTTAACTTCTTGTAAACAAACTCCTGCTTTTAAAATTCCTTTTAACTTGTTAATAGATTCTTTATCCATTAACGTTCCCTTGGTAAAAACAACTTTACCATTTACATCTTTAATGTCTTCAGCTAATATTTTGTTATAAATTCGATTTTCAACTGATAATTTTTGAATTAATTTAAAACGTCCTGCTTTGGTTAAATCATACTTACGTTTATCAAATAATAATCCATATAAATATTTTGTCGCACCATCTGGAGTTGCTGTTTCTCCTGAACGAATTTTTTTATAAATTTCTTGAACAGCAATACTTTGGTCATATGAAATATCACCTGTGTATGGATCTAATTCATAGGTGCTTTTTACTAATTTATTATCGCCAAAAATTTCTAGAGCATCTTCTTTAATAATTCCTAACGCCGTTAAGAAATTAGCAACCGATACTTTTCTAGATTTATCTATTTTTACATAAAAAACATTCTCAAATTTTTCTTCTTTTCCAACTTTAATTTTTTTATGATCTGATTCAAACTCTAACCATGTCCCTCGTGATGGAATTAAATCAACATAGTAAACATTTTCTCCATTTTTACGATTTAAATCAATTTTATAATATGCTCCTGGTGAACGAACTAATTGTGAAACAACGACTTTTTCTGAACCATTAACAATAAAAGTTCCCTTTCCTGTCATTAGTGGAAAATCACCAAAAAAGACTTCGCCTTCTTTTTCAATTGTAATATCAATAATTAGTTTATCATCTAATCTTTCTTTAATTGTTACTGTACATGTTGCTGTTTCATCGCCAGAATGAATATCATAATAAATAACATCAGTTGATTTTTTTAAAATTGTAATCATATGCCCAACACATTCTTCAATTCACGCTTTAATTAATTCGGGTTCTCCCTTAACAATTGCTTTTTCAACTTCTAAATCTTTTGAATTAATTGTTAATTTTAAATTTGAATAAATTGGTTCTTCAAAGATTTTTGACTCATCTTTTGCTTGAGAAATTGTTCTTCGTGGCTCTCTAAATTCTCAATCTAACATCTCTAAAACGATATTTCCTTCATGTCCAAAAATCGGAAATACCTCCCCGAACACTTCGCTAATCCCTGTTTTCTTGAATCAATCATATGTTTCAGTTTGAATTTCAATTAAGTTTGGTAAATCTAAATTCCCACTTACTTTTGTGTAATCAATTCTTTTAGCATAATGCCCAAATTCTTTTTCTTTTAATGCCATTAATTATTAACCTCACTTTTCACAATATACGCTTATAAATTTTATATTGGTTTGACACAAAAGTCAATTCTTTTTATTAAAAATTAAAAAAAGCATCAACTGCTTTTTTCCTTATATTAATTCTTGCTTATGACGATCACAAATAAAAATTTCATCATCAACTGTACCAACCATTGCTTCTTTCATTTTTCCAAATAAGACTCCAGCAGCTCCGCCACCAACACCTTGTTTTTCTTGTTCGGCAATACATTTAAAACATTTTGGATTAAAATTCGTCATTGCTTAAGACCTCCCTATATATTATTTTAATTTTACTAAAAAATAATAAAGTTGTAAAACTAAATTACTTATCAATTAAAATTCATGCTCATAATCCATGGTTAACATCAATATCGCCACCATTTGAACCGTAGGCTGCATAGAAAATTGAATTTGTTCGATTTAAACCAAATGTAAATGCTAAACAAAATGAACCTCAATAATAATTGAAGACAATTCGATTTCGAACGGTTTCATAATTATTATTATTTCCAACTCAAACGGATTTATCTTTGACCAAATTATAAGCATTAAATAACTTAAGATCAGGTAAATTCTCTACATTTGAACTTTGTTTAAAATTACTTAATAATTCTTTAAAAATTGCATTAGCACTATGCGTATTTCTTTTAAATTTATTAAATAACTTTTCACCAACATGAAATACACTAGTATGCTTAAAATTAATTTCATCTTTAAAAGTTGAAACTCGTTTTTTAATTTCAACTTGATAATATTTATGAAACGCAACAATTATTTTTCCAAAATTTATTAATTTATTATCTAAACCTTGACGACTAATTAAAATATTACTTTCAAAATTTTTACCATCGATTTTTAATGTTCCTGCTAATGGTAAACCATATAGTGAAATAAAATTTAAATTAACACATAATCTAGCTAACATCATATGATTATCACTGACATTAAAAATAGGTAAACTTTTTTTATAGGCTGTTACAAAATTTTCAGCTGTTAAGCTCGATGGATTAATGTTAAACCATTAGATAAAATTTTTATTCAACAATTTAATGAAAAAATTAATAAAAATAATGCAATTAACCAAGAAATTCGTGCGGCAATTGCTTTTGATAAAACTGGTAATAAATCTTTAATGCGCCTAATTTTAGGAACGGTAACAGCTGAAAATTCAGGACAATTACCTGAAACAGCTGACATTGGTAATTATCAACCAGCCTTATGGGCGGGAGAGGGAATAAGTATTATAATTAATTTCAAAATCATCGTAAATTGATTTGAATTCATTGTTTTGATCAATTATGACATTTTCATAATTATTAAAAAAGTTAATTAAATATTTTTTGATTTTTACAATTGATTTTTCTAAAATTTTTTTAATTTCATCTGGTTCATTTGTAATAACATAAGTAACTGTAAATGGGCGCATTTGTCTTAAGGATTTAAAACTTAAATCTAACATAAATTCATACTGAATTTGAACTGCCCGAACACCAGTCGTTGTAGTATTAGTTAATTTATTAATTTTATCTAAATCAATATAAGTTAAAGTAAATTTATCTGCTTCTTCAAGGTGATACAATGGTTTTTTCTTTAAAGTATTAAAATAATTTGGATATGTTTCACTAATTTTAACATTTAATTTCTTAAATATTTCTTTACATTCATTTTGAAATTTTTTTAATCCTAAATTAATCTGCGTATTTGAACGGTCAAGAACAACCGACTGGTTACGTTGATTAACTAAATCATAAAATTGATTTAATTCTGGAAATTCGTTTGAATTTTTAATATTTCCATTGCTATCATAATTTGTTATCTCATTACTAACATCACTGGCAATTTTCATTCAAATTAACATCTCATTTTGTAAATTTGAATTAGTATAATTAGTATCACGATATTTTATCATTCGACAACTTGTAATTTTACTAGTTATAGAGTGCACCCCAAAAAGTAAGTATTAGTAAAAAAGGTTTATAAACTTTTATTTATTATATCCTTTTCTTTGCGGCTTGAATATCATTTATTTCATTTTTTAACATCATTAATATATTCGTCATGCGATAAGTAAATATTGTTATGAATTGTTGCTTTTTTTAATAAAAAATGAAAACTTTCAATAACAATATTATCAGCACAATGATAATTTTTACCCATAGAAATTCTAATTCCATTAGATATACATTTATTATTATATATTTTTG
>NZ_RCOO01000001.1:0-39039 GCF_003987485.1 Spiroplasma endosymbiont of Megaselia nigra | reverse complement strand
TCAATGATGTTATAAATGAAAAATTAAGGCCTGTTCTGAATTGAAGAACGGCAAATGAGGTATTCTCAGAGAATTTTAGATAAGTTTATTTGAAGTAATTTAATAAATTATTTTTCAGTGTGCCTAAATATGCTTAAAATATACTAAAATTACAAATATTTTATTTTTTTTTAAAAAATAGTTGCATTTATTTAAAAGAATGTTATTATCAATCTAACAAGAGATACAAATTTGGAACTTGTATCTACACGATGCCTTTTAGAAAATGATTTTCATAGTTCTAGCGGTATAATTGATACAGTTTCAGAAAGGGGATGTGACGAATTATGTATGTAAAAGGAAGTAAAGTTCTTGCAAAAGTTACAAACATTACACCGTTTGGTGCATTTTGTGAATTAAAAAATGCTGCTTGATTAATCCACATTAGTGAGATTTCAGATTACTATGTAAGAGATATCAAAGAATTTGTTAATATTGGTGACAATGTTGAAGTAGAGGTACTAGACTATGACCCAGTTAAGAAACAAGTAAAATTAAGTTATAAGAATTGCCGACCTGAATTATTGAAAAAGAATAATAGTCAAATTCAAGAAACAGGAGTAGGATTACAAATGTTAAGTAAAAAAATTAATTCACTAACAAGTAAATAAATTAAAATTTTTACAAATGTAAGGTTTTTTAGATAGAAAGCAGGCATATTATTAAAATGATTAAAGTAGATTTTACTAATGCATTAGCCGAATATGTTTTTAACAAATATTTAGGGCGAGTTAAAGATATTCACCAAATGATTCATAATAAAACAGGATTAGGAAATGATTTCCTTGGTTGAGTTGAGTGACCAAATAATTATGATCAAGCAGAGCTTGCAAAAATGAAACAAACAGCAAAGAAATTAGCTAGTGAAATTGACGTTTTATTGGTAATTGGAATTGGTGGGAGTTATCTTGGTACGCGAGCAGCAATTGAAATGATTAATGGGTTATATAGTCAACAAAAAGTAGAAATCATTTATATTGGAAATACAATGTCTTCAAATTATACAGCACAAGTTTTGAAATATCTTCAAGACAAAAAATTTGGAATTTGTGTTGTGTCTAAATCAGGGACAACAACTGAGCCAGCAATTGCATTTCGTCTTTGCAAAGAGCTTTTAGAAAAAAAAGAAGGAAGCCCAAAAGCAGCCAACTTAATTGTTGCTATTACAGATAAAGAGAAAGGTGCTCTAAAAATATTAGCTGATAAAGCAGGTTATCAAACCTTTGTTATTCCGGATGACATTGGGGGAAGATATTCAGTGTTAACCCCAGTTGGTATTTTTGCAATGTTAGTAAGTGGTATTAATGTTGATAATGTCTTTAAAGGAGCACAACAAGCTTATCAAGATACTTTAATTGATGATTTCACTAATCATGCCTATAAATATGCTGTTGGACGTTATATTTTAAATCAAGAGGAAAAATATAAAGCAGAAATGCTTGTAACTTATGAGTTACAAATGCAGATGATTACCGAATGATGAAAACAATTATTTGGGGAATCAGAAGGAAAAAATTCAAAGGGTTTACTACCATTATCGTGTGTTTTTTCGACAGATTTACATTCTCTTGGCCAATTCATTCAAGAAGGGACAAAAAATATTTTATTTGAAACAGTTATTGCAATTAAAGAACCACAAATTGATCTTAACCTGCCAAAAGCAGCAGTAGATACCGATGGTTTAAATTATCTCGCTGGAAGAACATTGCATGAAGTAAATACCATTGCTGTTGAAGGCGTTGTTGCTGCTCATACAAAAGTTGGGCATGTTCCAAATATTGTTTTAGAATTTGCAACAATGGATGATAAAATGTTTGGTTATTTAGCATATTGATTTATGAAAGCTTGTGCAATGTCAGCTTACTTGTTAGAGATAAATCCATTTGATCAACCAGGAGTTGAGATTTATAAACAAAATATGTTTAATTTATTAGGAAAATAAAAGACAAAATAAAAAATATTGAAACTCAATATTTTTTATTTTTTTAATTGCTTAATTTGGTTTAAAAAAGTTGAAGAAATTTCATTCAAACCATAATCGGCAATAAAAAAAATTGTTTCAAGATCTTTATTTAATTGTTTATTAGCAAAAGCTAATTCCATTTCATATTTTAAATCGTTATTATTTCGTAGGCCTCGAATAATATATTTAGCCCCTAATTGTTTAGCAAAATCACTTGTTAACATTTGGTCATTAATAACAATTTCAATATTTAAATTAAGGTTTTGACAAGCTATGGCAGCTTGTTCAGCACGCGTTTTAATGTTTGTTTGATTTGATTTTTCTAAATTATTCGTAATTACAACATATAATTTTGAAAAGAGAGTACTTGCTTTTTTAATAATATTAAGATGACCATCATGAATTGGGTCAAAACTACCTGAAAAAATTGCTTTCAAGATTATTTTCACATCCTTTTAAATATTATTATTTTAACTCAAAAAATGTGTTATGATAATAGAAATATGATATTTTTCCGATTATTTGGATATTTTTTTAATAGTAATGTATAATAATTAAGATTACATTTATTTAGAGAGATTACATTTGTATTAAGGGGAAAAATGTATAAATACATTTAAAAAATAAAATGTAAATAAGTATTAATTAATGAACAGCGAATAGAAAGTAGACGATTTTAATTATGGCAAAAATTAATTTTTTCGCTCTTGGTGGATTAGACGAGCGAGGTAAAAATTTATACTGCATTGAGGTAGAACAAGATATTTTTATTTTTGATGCGGGAACAAAAAATCCGGAACGTGGAATTTTAGGAATTGATGTAGTAATTCCTAATTTTGATTATCTAAAGGAAAACTGTACTCGAATTAAAGGTGTTTTTATTACAAAACCTTCGGATGAATGTTCTGAATCACTTACTTATATTTTAAAAGAATTGGCACTCCCAGTTTATGGAAGTGATTTAACTTGTAATATTTTAAAATTCCATTTACAACGTTTTAAAGTTCGTGGGAAAGAAGAATGTTTTCATGTTATCAATGCAAAAGATATTCTTGATTTTGGTTTATGCAAGGTTGAAGTATTTTCAACAACAACAAATATGCCAAATAGTTTTGGTTTTGCATTGCATACACCTGATGGCACAATTATTTATACTGGAGATTATATTTTTGATGCTAAAGCAGACCCTAATTTTGCAACAGATTTACAACATTTAAATCAAATTATTGCTAAAAATAAGGTACTATTATTTTTATCAGAAGCCTCATCAGCTTCACGCCGTGATTATACAGCACCAAACCATAAGATTAAAAATTATATTGAACGAGCTGTTAAAGAAACAGAAGATCGTATTATTTTAGCTTGTTTTGATCAAGATTTACATAAAATTAGTGAATTATTTGATTTGGTTCGTGAAAATAATATTTCAGTTGGAATTTATGGTCAAACTTTATTAGAGTCATTAAAAGTGTTATCGGATAGTAAAAAACTAAATTTCAATGGAATTAATTTAAAAGGATTACAAGAAGCAGTTAAAGAAGAAAAATCATTAATTATTGTAACTGGTAGTGGAGAACGTTTATATAGTCGTTTGATTAAAATTGCTTCTGGTAATGATGATATTCTAGATATTAAAGAAAGTGATACAATTATTTTAGCAACACCGCCAAACCCAGGAAGTGAATTAAATCATGCCAATGTTTTAGATGAATTAGCACGAACTGTCGCAAAAACAATTGCTTTATCGGATAAAAAAGTTTGAACAATGACAGCAAGTTATGAAGATGTTAAATTAATGAGTTCAATTATTAATCCAAAATATTTTGTGCCAGTGAAAGGTTTATATAAAGATTTTGTTCAAGCAAAAATGGCAGCAATTGAAGCTGGGATTAATCCAGAACATATTTTTATTGTTGATAATGGCGAAGGTCTTGAATTTATTGATAGTGAATATACGAAAAAAAGCAATAAGGTAAAAACCGCTGATTTATATGTTGATGGGATTGGCGTTGGTGACATTGGAGCAGTTGTTTTAAATGAACGAAAGCAATTAGCTACTGATGGAGTTGTTATTATAGGAGTTTCAATTGATAGTAAAACAAAGGAATTGGTTTCTTTAATTGACACGCAAATGCGAGGAGTAATTTATATTCAAGAAAATAATGATATTTTCCATAAAATGCAAAAAGTTATTATTGAAATTATTGAGAAACATTATAAAAAAGCTGTTGTTGGTGAAATGTATGATGTCAATGAAGTAAAAAATGAAATTAGATCGACAATTAGTTCATTTGTTAAAACAGAAACAGGAAAAACACCAATTATTTTAGCAATTGTGAATGAAATTTAATTTTATGATATATTATAGTAGATAAATATTTGAAGCTTTTAAAATGTATGGTCATATTTAAAGTAATTTTTAAATATTTAGAATTTTAGGAGGGCTGCACTATGGAAAAGAAATCTTATGATGATCAGAATGAGAAAACTGCAATCTTAAAAGTCGAAAAAAAGCAGCGTCGTAATGATTCCATCGGGTGAGTAATTGGGGCATTATTAGTGACGTTTTTTACTATTCTTGCCATAGGGCGAATTACTTTAATTGGGCAATTTATTGATGATGTTTTATTTACATTTGCATTTGGCTGGTTTAAGTATTTAATGTATTTTGTATGCTTAGTGATAGGTTTGACAATTTTTATTGGAGTACGGATTCGATTAAAATCACGGGTAATTTGAATGGTGGTAACCTTTATCATTTTGTCCTGCTGATTGGTAAATAGCATTTTGTTAATTTATCAATATGCTAACGGGCAAATGGCGTATTTTGATAAAACTGTTTTTTTAGATGTTGTTAAGAATTATTTGCAACGCTGACAAGATGCATCAATTTTTAATCCTAATCCAAACCATCCGATAACATTTGTTGGTTTTAATGGTGCTTGAATTACTTTATATGCTGGAGGGGGTATGATTGGCAATCTTTTAGCTGGGATTGCTAGTTATACTACCATTTTTGGTTCATTAATTTTGTGTTTATCAGTTTTTTTATTATGAGGAAGTTGAGTCGCAACCGGAACAGCAATTGGGATGTTTTTACCAAAAAATGAACGTCAGCAACAAGGTGTACGTGTATTACGTTTATCAGCAAATCGACGTCAAAAGCAAAATATTTACCAAAATTTTAATATTCCTGATGAGGAATTATTTTCAGCTCGGCAAGTTATGCATACAACAGAAGCATCAGATATTACAATTCAAATGCCATCATATACAGCCTTACATGACCAACATTTAATTGATGATTTAATTGCCGATGATTTTGTTGGTAAGAAAAAAATGAAACAAAATTATGTTCGTTTTGATAATCAAACTAGTTCTACACCAGAATTACTAAAAGAACCTTTCAATGTAAAAGAACCTTTTAATGATTATCATTCAGGGCCTTCACAGTCACCACATTCTTCGCAATTGCCGCACCGTTCACGAATGAAATTAACACCGGATCAATATATTCAACCACGTAATCGCCGTAGTAATAATACGCTTAATAAAAAACTTGATGATTTACCAGTGTATTGTTCTTCTTATGGAAAAGATATTAATATTGATGTTGCACGCGATAAGTTGAATTCAGCAACTGATATCACGCCTTTTGGAAAAATTAATCGAGGTAGTAATTCAACAACTTTAAAGCAAACATCATTTTATGATGAACAATTACCAACAGAAGAATTTAATCCAACGCCATCAGAGCAATTTGAAACAGTTGATATTAATGAAGGAATTTATCATCGACAAAGTAATTCAGAATATCATCATCCATTAGAACCATATCAAGATGAATATTATTCGAATTATGAGCCACCATTAATGGATCAACAACATTTTGACATGCCATATCAACCACCTCACCGTGTTATGAAACCCAAGTCAATTGAAATTAATAAAAAAAATAGTCAAACTATTTTGCGCCGAAATACTTTTAATAATCCACATTACAAATTACCAAATTTAGGTTTATTAAGTCCAAAGGAAGATAACCTTAGTAATAATGAACGAAATAAATTTGCTGCGCAAAAGAAAGCAGTGAAAATTAATCAAGTTTTTCAACAATTTAATATTGCTGCTAGTGTCCAAGGAATTAATATTGGACCAACTATTACAAAATTTGAAGTTCAAATGCAACCAGGAGTGAAAGTTAACAAAATTATGCATTTAGAAAATGATCTAAAATATGCTTTAGCGACTAAAAATGTTCGAATTGAAGCCCCAATTCAGGGAAAGTCAGCTGTTGGAATTGAAATTGCTAATGAAATTAGTAATAAAGTAACATTACGTGAAATTATGGAACGGTTACCATTAGAAAAACAAGATCGTAAATTATTAGTTGGCATTGGTCGCAGTGTGAACGGAGAAATTATTTTTGTTGAATTAGATAAAATGCCACATTTATTAGTTGCTGGTTCAACAGGTAGTGGAAAATCTGTTTGTATTAATACCATTTTATCATCGCTAATATTACGAACAAAACCACCGGAAGTTAAATTATTATTAATTGACCCAAAACAGGTTGAATTAGCTGTTTATAATAATTTACCCCATTTATTAGCGCCAGTTATTACAGATACTAAATTAGCAAATTCTGCCTTAAAAAAAATAATTGCTGAAATGGAACGTCGTTATAGTATGCTATCAGAACGTGGAGTCCGCAATATTGAATCGTTTAATAAAAAAGTTACAGCAAAAGATCGCTTATCTTATATTGTTGTTATAATTGATGAATTAGCTGACTTAATGATGACAGCTGGAAAAGATATTGAAGATTCAATTATGCGAATTACGCAATTAGCTCGTGCCGCTGGAATTCATATGGTGATTGCAACACAACGACCTTCAACAGATGTTATTACCGGGGTAATTAAAACAAATATTCCATCGCGAATTTCCTTTTCAGTTACTTCAGCAATTGACTCTCGTACAATTTTAGACCAAGGTGGGGCTGAAAAACTAATTGGGTATGGTGATATGTTATATGCGCCTGCCGGGCAAAATATTCCAACCCGTGCGCAAGGGGCATTTATTTCTGATGATGAAATTCAACGATTAGTTGAATTTTGCCGTGCTCAACAAGAACCTGATTATGATGAAGAGTTTTTAAATATTGAAATAAATAGTGAAACAGGAAGTAGCAATGAAAACGATAATATTGATTCATTGTATCAAGAAGTTAAACGTTTTGTGATTTTAAATCAAAAAGCTTCGACATCTTTAATTCAACGAAAATTCTCAATTGGATATAATCGTGCTAGTCGTTTAATTGATGCTTTAGAAGAAAATGGGATTATTGGTCCACAAAATGGAGCAAAACCACGGGATGTCTATGTTCAAAATATTGACTTAGATGATAATCCTTTTAATGACGGCGGTTATTGATAGAGCGCAGATAATTTACAAAAAAGTAATGATTTATTGTTTATTTATAATTTTTATATATAATTAATGGTATAATTGGAAAGATAAAATTTCAATTAATATTTTTAAATATTGAGTATATAATTAAAATATTATGTAAAAAAACATTAAGGATGAGAAGAAATGGCAAAAAAAACAAAAAAAATAAATGCAAATTTAGAGAAACTAAATGATATTTCATTAAAATTAACTGATGTTGAATTTCGCTATCGGGAAAATCATCCTAATGCTGTTGATGGAGTTAGTTTTGAAATTAACCATGGGGAATATGTTACAATCATTGGACATAATGGTAGTGGAAAATCAACAATTAGTAAAATTATTATTGGTGTTTTACGCCCACAAAAAGGGAAAATTGAAGTTTTTGGTAATGAAGTTCATTCATCAACAATTACAGGAATTCGAAAATTTTTAGGAATTGTGTTCCAAAATCCAGATAATCAATTTATTGGATCAACAGTTCGTGATGATATTGCATTTGGACTTGAAAATCGCCAAATTCCGCAAAAAGAAATGCAAGCAATTATTGATAAAGCAGCGGCAAAAGTTGGTATGAATAATTTTCTTGACCATGAACCACTAATGCTATCGGGAGGGCAAAAACAACGGGTTGCAATTGCTTCAGCACTAGCATTATCACCAGATATTATCATTTTTGATGAAGCCACAAGTATGTTAGATCCAAAAGGACGAAAAGAAATTAAACAAATTATGGTGGATTTAAAAGAATCACGCGAAAAAACAATTATTTCAATTACGCATGATATGGATGAAATTTTAAATGCTGATAAAGTGATTGTTATGAATAAAGGTCAAATGGTTAAATGTGGAAAACCACATGAAGTTTTGTATGATGAAGAGTTTTTGAAATCAATTCATTTAGATGTTCCTTTTGTTTCAAAAGTCGTTGATAATTTACGCTTAAATGGTTTAAAAGTGAAAAATACACTAGATCTTAGAGAGTTGGTGGATGAGATATGTCAAAAGTAAAAAAACAACCTAAAATTGAAGCATTACAAAATGTTGATATTACATTCACAAATGTGTCTTATGTTTATGCTCCTAAAACACCTTATGAATATACTTCCTTGCAAGATATTAATGTTGTTATTAAACCTGGGAAAATTACTGCTATTATTGGATCAACAGGAAGTGGCAAATCAACCTTAATTCAACATATCAATGGTTTATTAATTCCAACGACAGGAGTGGTTGATGCAAATGGTTTTATTATTAAAGCAAAACAAAAACGCATTAAAAATATTAAACAATTACGAAAATCAATTGGCTTAGTTTTCCAGTTTCCAGAATATCAATTATTTGAAGAAACAATTGAAAAAGATATTATGTTTGGTCCAGTTCACTTGGGCGAAACTAAAGAAGTTGCTCGAGAAAATGCCAAAAAATACCTAGAAATGGTTGGTTTACCATTAAATTATTTAGAGCGTTCACCATTTGATTTATCAGGAGGGCAAAAACGCCGGGTTGCGATTGCGGGAATTTTAGCGATGGAGGGTAATACTCTAATTTTGGATGAACCAACCGCTGGATTAGATCCTGAAGGTGAAGAGGATTTTATTAAGTTATTTCAACGGATTAATAAGGAACAAAATAAACGGATTATTTTAGTAACGCATAATATGGACCATGTTTTAGAAATTGCTGATGAAGTTATTGCTTTAAAAGAAAGCCGAGTTTTAAAAGTTGGATCACCATTTGAAATTTTTAAGGATAAAAATTTATTACAAGAATTATTAATTGAACCACCAAAAATTTATCATTTGATTTATCAATTGCAAGAAAAAAGTCTTGATTTAACAAATGTTAATATTCGTAATATTGACCAATTAGCAAAAAAAATTATTGAACATAAAGAACAAAAAAGAAAGGGATAAAAGAGATGCGCTTATCATTTGGACGCTATATTGCTTATAATTCCCCAATTCATCGAATGGATCCACGGGTAAAATTATTTATGTTGTTATCATTAATGATATCAATCTTTTTTTCAACTGGTTTTACCGGTTATGCCATTTTAGGAATAACAATTTTTAGTTTGTTCTTTTTAGCCAAATTACCGCCAGGGTTATTACGAGCATTACTAAAACCAATCTTATTTATGTTTATTATTTTGTTGTTAATTAATTGCTTTTTAGTTACGGATGGTTATATTGGATGACATTGAGGTGGAAAAGCAGCAGCAACAGGCCCTGTTGCCGCGGGAGGAAAAAGTTGATTTGCTTTTTCAGAAAAAGCTATTTTTAATGCCCTTTATATGGCATGCCGGATTTATTTAATGATTTTAATTACAACAATTTTAACGGCAACAACGCGCCCATTAGATTTAACTTTAGCGTTAGAAGATTTATTAAGTCCATTAAAACTAGTGCGCTTTCCAGTTCATATTTTATCAACAATTATTTCAATTGCCTTACGAATGATTCCAACTTTAATTGAAGAAGGGGGACGGATTATGAAAGCGCAAGCCTCACGTGGGGTTGATTTTAAAAATGGTCATTTTAAAGATAAAATTAAGTCAACAACAGCGTTAATTATTCCATTATTAGTATCATCATTTCAAAAAGCTGAAGATTTAGCATATGCAATGGATGCTCGTGGTTATGACCCCCATGCCAAACGAACACGTTATCGTCATTATCGAATTCATTTTCCTGATGTGTTATTATTTATTTTTGGAGTTGGAATTGCTAGCATTATTATTGCTCAATCAGTAACAATGGGGCAATATGAAACTTTTTATCAAGTTTGACATTGAGATAACAATTTTAATGGATGAATATTTGGTAAAATTAAAACAGGATTTTTACAAATTCGGATTCCACATATTGATGAATTTGTTTTAGGATGATAATGTTATATTTATTATTAAGTATTGAATATGATGGTTATGATTATAGTGGCTGAGTTAAACAAAAAAATGCTCGAACAATTCAAGGTGAATTGGAAAAAGCATTTTTTGGTATTTGTCATCAAAAAATTTGAACTTTAGGAGCTAGTAAAACGGATGCTGGTGTGCACGCTTGTGATCAAAAGGTATTAGTAAAACTACCATTCCAACCACGACATTTAGCTTTTTTTATTAAAACCGTTAGTAAAACTTTACCACCAAATATTAATATTAAAGGATATCAATTTGTAGCTGAAAATTTTAGTGTTCGAACTGCAAAAGTAAAAGAATATGTTTATACAATTAATGATCAAGAGTATGATCTTTTTAACCACCGTTATGAACTTAAAGTTAATGCACCATTAAATGTTAAAAAGTTACATCAAATTAGTCAAATTTTTGTTGGAACACACGATTTTGCTTATTTTGCAGGGGTTAAACCAACCGAGGATATTGCAACAGTACGGACAATTAACAAAATTTGGGTTAAACGAAACAAAGCAAAAAAAATTGAAATTCATTTTAGGGGGAAAAGTTTTATTCGTTATCAAATTCGCATGTTGACACAAAATATTTTAGCTTGTTATGCTGGCAAAGTTAGTTTAACTGAATTACAAGCACAATTAAACTACCCGCCTAAAGGAGCAACAACAAAATATTGTGCAAAACCATATGGTTTATGTTTGAAAAAAATTAAATATTAAAATAATTTTAATTAGTATGCTTTTTTTTAAAAAATAAATATGATATTATATATTATTTTACTTTTTTATGGTACAATCTATAGTAACAAGTATGGGTAGAAAATAGGGTAAAATGAGGTGCAAAAAATGAATAATGGTTTTTATATTTTACCAAATGAAGAAGGATATTTAGTAAAGTCACATGATACTAATAGTGAAATTGCGCTATTTAGAAGTCGTCGTGATGCAGAAGTGTTTATTAGCACTTTAACATTATCACCAACCCCTGCCTTTTCAAATAATTATTCATCAGGAACTTCAATTCCCCAATATTCATCGCAACCTCAGCAAATTATTACGCCATATCCGACCAATGGTGCTTCACCACAAGTATTTTTTATTCAACAACCAGCTCCAGCGCAACAAGTAGCCCCACCGCCATATCCATTTTATCCAATGATGCCACCAACTTCGCAAATGGGAGGAATGTGTCATGGTATGTATCCAAATTATTATGGGCAACAAAATAATCCTTATGGACCATGAGGTTGTACTTGTGGGCATAATAATTCAGATTATAATGAACATTTTGAAAGAAATCCGCACATTAAAAATAATGAAGGTTTAAAACCAGGTTGAAATAATGCCAGCAATGATTTGAATATAAAAAAAAATAATCAATTAAAAGATGATACAGTTCCTTGAACACAGAAAAATGATGAATATTCAAATAATGGGTATGAAGAACAACTAGTTCAATCGCCGATTGAAGAATATAATCCTCAAACAGTTATTAATCAAGGCCAAAATAATCCGGTTGCAACTGATGAAATATTAGGACAACAATATAATGATGTTCCAGTTACTAATCCAGAGCCTATAATAAATCCAAATGTTTATTCAGAGGAAGTACAACAACAAGGAAATTATTCCCAACCAACCAACAATCAACCATACTATGAACAAGCTTTTGTTTCTAATCCGGTTTTTCTTAATCAACAATCAGAACAACCAGAACAATATGAGCAACCAAAACAAGTGGCAAAACCAATTAATGTAGCTAATGATGATGAATTCTTTAATTTTGCTAATGAACAAGAATTTAATAACAATTCCAAAATTTCAAAAAAAGAAACAAAACGTTTAATGAAAGAAGAATTAAAAGCAGCTAAAATGCAAAAAAAATTAGAAAAACAGAATGGTAAAAAAGCAAAACGTAAAGGGGCACTTGATATTGAAGAATTAGACTCAATTGTAGAATAAAAAGCAAATTAATTTTGCTTTTTATTTTTTTAAAATATTTTAAATTTATGGTTGTTTTTTAAATAAAATTAATGTTATAATGATTTAGGTTTTCGGGCTATAGCTCAGCTGGTTAGAGCGCACCCCTGATAAGGGTGAGGTCGATGGTTCAAGTCCATTTAGCCCGACCATTTTTTTATAAGAATTTTGGGCCCGTAGCTCAGCTGGGAGAGCACCTGCCTTGCACGCAGGGGGTCGACGGTTCGATCCCGTTCGGGTCCACCATTTTAAAATAGATTTAAACAATTAATTAAAAAAGCATATTAAATTATTAATATGCTTTTTTAATTGAATTTAATGGTTGCTCGTTACTATTATCCTGAATTTTTGTGAGGGAGGGTTTAATATAATGGCTTTTTTTTGGTATAATATATCTAATGCAAAACAGAATATAAACAGGGGTGAAGTATGTCAATTTTTGATAAAAATGAAAACGAAAGATATGCATATTTTTTAACGAATTTTAAAGAAATCCTTGCAAATTTAGTAGTTATGATTAATGATCAATTTATTAAGTCATCATTAGATAATTCATCAGCTAAATTATTTGGAATGAATGTTGATAAAGCAATTTTATTTTTTGATATTAATTTAGATGCAAATAATGAATTACATGAATTAGGAATTATTAAAGAAAGTTATAGTATTGATTTAACAAATGATTTAGATTTGAATTTAGGGAAAAAAATAAATAAGAAAAACGAAGGAAAAAATTATGATTTAATTTATAACCAAATTGATAATTTTTTTATTGAAGATTCAGAATTATTAAAATTTTGTGAATATACATTAAATATTACTAATTTATCAATGGAAACGGATGGACCAACAATTAGTGCTTTGAATAATTATAAATCAGTTGCTTTTAATAGTTATCCAACAAAAATTTATGAATTATTAGATTGATTTGGTATTGAAATTGTTGATGCAATTAATAACGGATTAAAAGTAAAACGTTTTGGTGTTAAAGACAATAGTACTGGTAGTAATAGCAAGATAAGAAGAAAACCAAGATTAATGTCAAATAAAACTTTAAAAAATATTGATAATGATGATAACAAAATTAATAAAGAAATAATTTTTACTGAGTATTTTGCAAATAATGGTAATATTAGTGCTAAGTTAATTGCTTTAAATAAGTTATTACCACTGTTAGAAGAAAAACGAGCTGAAATTAAAGATTTTAATCCTAAGTTAGAATATGATATTTTTAGTTTTTTACAACATACAAAATATCGGAATTCTTTAACATATCAAGAAGATAGCGAAGCTGAAAAACGTTTGGATAAGGTTTTTAAAAAAGCGGTGCTATCGTTATATTTATTAGATATTGGTTAAAAAGCGAAGAAAATAATTCGTTTTTTATTTATTAAAATTATTTTAAGAAGTTTTCCGTTATAATTTGTAGTAGGTGATTATGATGAAAGTTATTTTAATTAAAGATGTTAAAGGAAAAGGAAAAGTTAATGATGTAATTGATGTTGCTGATGGTTATGCAAAAAATTATTTAATTAAAGAAGGTTTTGCAATTCCAACAACTTCTGCTAATTTGGCTAAATTAAATGTTGTTTTATCACAGCAAGTAGCACAAGAAGCAGCAACAAAAGCTTCTTTAGAAGAATTAAAAGCAACATTAGAAGAATTAACATTGAATTTTAAATTAAAAGTTCATGATAATAAAACATTTGGTTCTGTTTCTTTAACACAAATTGAAGATCGATTAGCGAAAGAATTTAATTTAAAAGTTGATAAAAAGAAATTTATTGATAATAATAATTTAACAAGTTTTGGGTTACATTACCTAAAAATTAAATTAGCTCCAAATATAATTGCAACATTAAAAGTGATGGTAGAAAAAAAGGAGAGTTAATTAATGGAAAACATCAATAAAACAGAATTAAATAAACTTAATGTTATTAATGATGCGGAAAAAAATGTTTTAGCAATAATTGCACACTCCATTACAGCAGCTGAAGAAGTTTTTTCAATTTTAACAGAAGAAGATTTTACTGTAATGAATTACAAAGTAATTTTCAAAACTTTACAAGAACAATTTTCAGCAAATGTTGCTATTAATATTACAACATTAAGCAATTATATGTTAAAAAATAATATTTTAAATAAAATTGGTGGCATTGAATTTTTAACTGATTTATTTCAATCATATACAACAGATGCTAATTTATCTGAATATTTAGATATTATTATTAAAAATACAACCTCACGTCGATTAAAGGCTGTTGTTGATAGTATTAATCGTCAGATTGATGCTCATCAACCAATTGATGAAGTTGTTAGTCATGCAGAAAAAGAAATCTTAGATGTTAAAAAAGAGCGAAAAGGGAATTTATTTAAAACTTCATATGATGAAGTTGATAAAGTACTTCAAAAAATTGAATTGTTAGAAAATTCCGGTGAAATGTTAACAGGAAGTCCAAGTGGTTTTCGTGATTTAGATCGTATGACATCAGGTTTTCAAAAAGGGGATTTTATTATTTTGGCGGCACGTCCTTCAATGGGAAAGACAGCATTAGCTTTAAATTTTGCTGTTAAATCAGCTGC
Source organism: Spiroplasma endosymbiont of Megaselia nigra (assembly GCF_003987485.1). Taxonomy (NCBI): domain Bacteria; kingdom Bacillati; phylum Mycoplasmatota; class Mollicutes; order Entomoplasmatales; family Spiroplasmataceae; genus Spiroplasma; species Spiroplasma endosymbiont of Megaselia nigra. Next base: position 24,107 of record NZ_RCOO01000001.1, on the reverse strand, counting down.
TCAATCAAAAAAAGCAGTTGCTATTTTTTCAGTTGAAATGCCAGCGGAACAATTAATTCAAAGAATGCTAGGAAGTTATTCAACAGTTGATTCTGTTAAAGTCCGAACTGGTAAAGGGTTACAAACACGTGATTGAGAAAATATTACCAAGGCGGCAGATTTTTTAAAACAAACAAAATTATTTATTGATGATACACCAGGTTTGAAAGTTATTGAATTACAGTCAAAGTTAAGAAAATTATGTCGTGAAAACGAAGTTGGTTTAGTTGTTATTGATTATTTACAATTACTTAGCACTGGAACTCATTTTGGTGATTCACGTCAACAGGAAGTTTCAACAATTTCGCGGCAACTTAAAGCATTAGCACGTGAATTAGAGGTTCCGATTATTTGTTTATCCCAATTATCACGATCAGTTGAAAAACGAGAAGACAAAAGGCCAATTATGTCTGATTTACGTGATTCAGGAGCAATTGAACAAGATGCGGATATTATTATGTTTTTATTTCGAGAAGAATATTATACTTCTCACGATTCAAATAATATGGAAGGACCAATGTTAGAAACAGAAAAAGCACAATTAATTTTATCAAAGCATCGAAATGGTCCAACCGGGAGTGTTGAATTATTGTTTGTAAAAAAACACGGTTCATTTGCTGATTATGGTTTGCAAAATACAAAAATTTAGGATACTATATTAATTAGTGAAAAATAAATTAGTGTTTAAGAAAAGAGTACTATAATGCGTAAGTTATTATCAATTTTTGCAGCAACAACTTTGGTTACAGCATCATCAGCATCAGCTGTTGCTTGTAGTGGTGCACAACAAGGAAATCCTATTCCTACTTTTATGTATAATGGAAATCAAAAATTTAGTCATGCTCCAACAGCAACTGGTAAATCAACAAATGGAATTGATGATGTAACACAATCAGGAAAAGATAAAAATGGTGCTCCTTATGAATACAGTTTACAGGGGGGACAATTGGGTTTAATTAATAATGCAATTAATCCTATTTTACATGGTATAAATTTAACAAAAGATAATAGTGTAACAACTGTTAAAGGAGCAAAGTGAACTGATGAGCAAATTGCAGCTGGCTTAAAAGGACAAAAGGATGAACTAATTAAAACTGCAAAAACTGATGCGCAAGATCATTTTGATAATAGTAAAAAAATTAATCAAAAAGTATTATGAGAAGAATTTTTTAACAATTATTCAACTAGTTATGACTCATACTATAGTCAAGTTGCTTTCCTTGCAAATGAAAATAAAACAATTTTAAATAAAACAAATGATAATTTGGTGACAATGACTGTAAATGCAGAAAAAACAAAGAATAAAGAATGAGTTAAAGAACAAACTTGACCAGATGGCAAAAAAACTCTTTATATACCTTCATCATTAAAAGTATTATCACCTATAGCATCGATTCTTGAATGATTAAATGATCCAAAAAATGGCTATAATCAAGGTTATAATCAAATTGATCAAAATCGTGGATATCAATCAGCACGTTATCTTGCAATTGTTATTCCTAATGTGACAATTCGCTTTGAGTTTCAAGGAGAACATAATCGTTTTACTTTTACAGCAAAAATTGATAAATTAGTAGGTTATGCAAATTATCTTGTTTACGAAAATCCAAATAGTACAAAAGATAGTCTAACTTATGGTCATCAATGATTTTTCCTAAGTTATGGTTTTTATGACTTTGAGAGTTTAAAAGATGATGATTATCATCACTATAATTTTAATGCGATTCCAGATGCTGCTAAGATTGATCAAAATATTAAAATTGCATTAGGTTTTGTTAAAAAAAATTATGATAAAGGAATTTTAACCGATGAAGAAGATAAGGAAGTTGGTAAACGTGGTCAATTCCCAACACCAGAAACAGATTATACTTTCCCAGCTCTAAAATGAACAATTAATGTTGATTCAATTACTGACCAATATAAATAATGGATATTAAAATTCTGGCAATTGGTTCATTAGATAAAAAGTATCTAAATAATGGGCTGTGAAACTTTTTTTGAACGAATTAAGCATTATGCAAAATTAGAAATTATTGAATTAAAAGAAGTTAATAATAAGAATGAACAAGTAACAATTAATGAACAAACAGCATTAGTAATAAAAAAACTATTAGATTATTCAGAATATTATAAAGTATTATTAGCATCACAAGGTCAAATTTTAACAAGTGAACAAATTGCTGCATATATTAAGGAGGTTAAAGATTTTAAAAAAGCAAAGTTATTGTTTATTATTGGAGGCAGTCATGGCTTTAATAGAAATAATGAATTATTGTCAAAGGTTAATTTTCAATTAAGCTTTGGAGCAATAACTTTACCACATCAATTATGCCGATTAGTATTATTAGAACAAATATATCGTAGTTTTAAGATTATTAATAATGAAAGTTATCATAAGTAATTTTTAAAAAGAACAACCAGATTATATTTTTTTGGTTTTAGTTCTTTTTTTATTTTGGCGGGTTTGCTCCATCATTGCAATTTTTCGTTTTCGCGCTAATTCTGATAAAGCATTTGTATTTTTTCTAATAATAATTGCCGATAATAAGGACTATTTTTTTTTAGCTAATTTAATAACTTTAATTCGGTCAGCGACAGTCATATTATTAACATCAATATAATTAGGATCCTTTGTTCTATAAGTTTGGTTTTTTAATTGCTTATTCTTTTTTGAGCATTTAATAAAATTTTATACATCGGATTATTTTTATCAATGATTTTCTTTTTATCTAACTGTGGTTTTTTGTTTGTTTTGCGGTAAATTTCATGGCTTCGTGACGTTTTACGTGCTAAAGTTTCAAGTTGAATTTTAATCACCTGTGCTTTATGTTCTTGAATTTTTTGATAACGCAAATCATAACCATTGTCATTTGTTTTTTTCATATAATAGTTTTATTTTCTATTTCTTTTGCCATTTTTCTCCTTACTTTTCAACATGTAATTATTTCAATTTTATTATAATATTAATTATAAATTAGATGAAACAAAGAAGTAAAAAAGATAAAATATTTTATTTTTTTTCTTAAAAAAGACTTGCATTATTGCCTATTATCCAATAAAATGAATAAGCATGTATATTTTGTGGGAACATCTTTTGTGGTCTATCACTGATACACTGATAGGCGTTGTAAATGTTTACACAAAAAATATGAATAAATTAGGAGGAAAAGTAATGGCTCAAACTAAAATCAGAATTAAATTAAAAGGTTTTGATCACCGTGTGGTTGATCAATCAATTAAAAAAATCATTGAAGCAGCTCAAGCAGCAGGAGTAGAGGTAAAGGGACCAATCCCTTTACCAACTGATCGTAATATCATTACTATTTTAAGAGCAACTCATAAATATAAAGATTCAAGAGAACAATTTGAAATGAGAACACATAAAAGAATTATTGATATTATTAATCCTGATGGTCCAAAGGTAATTGACACTTTAAAAAGAGTGCAGTTACCAAGTGGTGTGGAAATTGAAATGAAATAAATAACCATTCTTAAATTTAATTTATAGACAAGATATACATGACGTATTTTCAAGGAGGAAAGAAATGAAAGGAATCTTAGGACGCAAAATTGGTATGACACAAATTTTTGCTACCGATGGTAGATTAATACCAGTTACAGTAGTTGAAGTAGAACCTAATGTTGTTTTACGAGTATTGACAAAAGAACAAAATGGTTATCAAGCGCTTCAATTAGCTGTCGAAGATAAAAGAATTAGTTTGGTTTCAAAACCAGACCAAGGACAATTCAAAAAAGCGAATACAACACCTAAGCGCTTCGTTAAAGAAATCAGAAATATGGATGGTTATAATCCTGGCGATATTATTAAAGCTGATATCTTTGCTGCTGGGGAATTCGTTGATGTTACAGGAACTTCAAAAGGGAAAGGATTTACCGGTTCAATTAAAAGACATAACTATTCACGGGGACCAATGGGACATGGTTCAGGTTATCACCGTGGTGTTGGGTCGATGGGAGCTATTGCCCCAAATCGGATTTTAAAATCTAAAAAAATGCCTGGACATATGGGAACCGAAAAAGTAACAATTCAAAATTTAGAAGTTATTGCAATTGATACTGAAAAAAATGCTTTATTGGTAAAAGGTTCAATTCCAGGTCCAAAAAAACAGTTTGTAGTTATTAAAGAAGCAATTAAAGGTTTAAAACCAAATACACCAACAGAATTAGTTAAAAGAACTGTTGAAACAAAAACACCAGAGCCCACAGTAAAAGAAGAAAAACCAGTTGAAGGAGTTGTTGATACAACGCCAACAGCAGTCACTGATGCACCAGCATCAAAGACAGAATAGTTTTGTAGAAAGGAATTTTAAAATGAAATTACAAGTACTTGATGCGAAGGGAACAAGCGTTAAAGAAATTATTGTAAATAATGCCATTTGAGGAATTGAGCCACATCAGCAAGCAATGTTTGATGCTGTTATTGCGCAACAAGCCGCAATGCGTCAAGGCACACACAAAACTAAGACAAGAACTGAAGTATCTGGTGGGGGAAGAAAACCTTGAAGACAAAAAGGAACTGGTCGTGCTCGCCAAGGTTCAATTAGAGCACCACAATGAAAAGGAGGAGGGGTTGTTTTTGGCCCAACTCCAGAGAAAAATTATTTAAAACATGTTAATAAAAAAGTTAGAAAATTAGCAATTAAATCTGCATTATCGTTGAAAGTTCAAGATAAAAATATTATGATAATTGATCAATTTGGAATTGACAAACCTTCAACAAAAGCAATGGTTGAAGTTTTAAATAATTTAAAAGTTAATGGTGAAAAACTATTAATTATTACCACAGAAGGTGATGAAGTTAATTTTAAATCATCACGTAATATTGAAAAGATAAATATAATTACATCAGATGGGATTAATATATATGATTTATTAAATGCAAACAAATTATTAGTAACAGAACAAGCAATAAAAGCAATTGAGGAGGTGTACGCATAATGCATATTACAAATGTCATAAAAAAACCAATTTTATCAGAAAAAACATATCGTAATATGGCGAATGGGGTTTATACTTTTGAAGTTGCGCGTACAGCAAATAAAGTTCAAATTAAAAAAGCTTTTGAAAAAATCTTTGAAGTAAAGGTTGAAAAAGTTAATGTTATTAATTATGACCCAAAAGAAAAGAAAATGGGAAAATTTGTTGGAGAGACAACATACACAAAACGTGCAATTATTAAATTAAAACCAGGTGAGAAATTAGATTTATTAGGAGAAGATAAATAATTCCAGGATACACTATCTGGGACTGTTTATTGGCGAAATAGGAGGATAAATAAAAATGCCAATTAAGAGTTTTAAACCAGTCACACCGAGTCGTCGTAATATGACGTCATTAGATTATTCCGTGTTGACAACTGATCGCCCGGAAAAATCATTAATTGAAACTCGGAAAAAACATGCTGGTCGTAATAACCAAGGAGTTATTACAACAAGACATAAAGGTGGCGGCCACAAAGTTAAATATCGTATTATTGACTTTAAACGTAATAAGGATAATATTATTGGAAAAATTTCAACAATTGAATATGATCCAAATCGTAATGCCTTTATTTGTTTAGTTAATTATGTTGATGGTGAAAAAAGATATATTTTAGCACCAAAAACCATCAAAGTTGGAATGCAAATTGTTAGTGGTGAGAAAACAGATATTAAAGTTGGAAACTGCATGAAATTAAAAAACATTCCAGAAGGGACTGTTCTACATAATTTAGAATTACGTCCAGGCAAAGGTGGACAATTAGCTCGTTCAGCTGGTTCATCAGTGCAATTATTAGGGAAAGATGAAGATGGTAAATATGTCACAATTCGATTAACATCAGGTGAAGTTCGTAAAGTTTTAGGAGAATGTCGAGCAACAGTTGGTGAAGTTGGAAACGAAGACTACGCCCTAGTAAATTGAGGAAAAGCAGGACGAAACCGCTGACGTGGAATTCGTCCAACTGTTCGTGGGTCAGTTATGAACCCAAATGATCACCCCCATGGTGGGGGAGAAGGTAAAGCTCCGGTTGGTCGAAAGGCACCAATGACACCATGAGGTAAAAAAGCATTAGGAGTGAAAACTCGTAACAAGAAAAAAGCTTCAACTAAATTAATCGTTAGAAGACGTAATAAATAATCTTGCTAATTAGGGTCAATCCGAAAAATAATAGTTGAAAGTAAAAATCAAAATTAGAGAGATTATATATAGGAGGTAAAACAATGTCACGAAGTCTGAAAAAAGGGCCATTTGTTGATAAACATTTACAAAAAAAAGTTGAAGCATTGAATACTGCGAATAAAAAAGAAGTTGTTAAAACTTGAACAAGAAGAAGCGTTATCTTCCCAGAATTTATTGGTCATACTTTTGCTGTCCACAATGGAAAAGAACATATTCCAGTTTATGTTACCGAAGATATGGTTGGTCATAAATTGGGAGAATTCTCACCAACAAGAAAATTTGGTGGACATGGCGATGATAAGAAGAAGAAAAAATAATTAAATTCAGAAAGTGAGTATTATATAAATGGATGTAAAAGCAAACTTAAGAAGTATTAGAATATCGCCACGAAAAGTAAGATTAGTTACCGATTTAATTCGGAATAAAAAAGTGGGAGACGCAATAGTTATTCTTAACAACACAAATAAAAAATCATCAGTTCCAGTTCAAAAATTAGTTAAATCAGCGGTAGCAAATGCCGTTAATAATAATGGATTGGATGCTGATCGCTTATTTATTAAAGAAATCTTCGTTAACGAAGGACCAACATTAAAACGTTTCCGTCCGCGTGCACATGGGCGAGCATATGAAATATTGAAGAGAACAAGTCACATCATAGTTACTGTTAGTGATGGACAACAATAAGAAAGGAAGATAACAAGAGATGGGTCAAAAAGTTAGTCCAACAGGATTACGCGTTGGAGTTATTAAAACGTGAGATTCAAGATGATACGCTGAAAAGCAAGAATATGTCAAATGATTGCATCAAGATATCAAGATTAGAAAAGCTCTAATGAAAGAATTAAAAGGAGCAAGTGTTTCTAAAATTGAAATTGAACGAACAAAAAAAGAAATTGTTATCTTTATTAGAACTGCTCGTGTTGGTGTTGTCTTAGGACAAGAAGGAAAAAACATCGCAAAATTAGTAAAATTAGTACATATTACAATTGGCGATCGTAAAATAGAAGTAAAAATTAATGTTGTTGAAATTAAAAACCCAGACACTGATGCACAATTAGTGGTGAATACCATTGCTGAACAGATTGTTAATCGTGCTTCATTTAGAAGTGTTCAAAAATTAGCAATTAAAAAAGCAATGAAAGCTGGAGCACAAGGAATTAAAACTTCCGTTTCAGGACGTTTAGGTGGTGTAGATATGGCACGAACAGAAGGATATACCGAAGGAACCGTACCATTAGCAACTTTACGTAGTGATATTGATTATGCTTTAGCCGAAGCTTTAACAACCTATGGCCAAATTGGAGTTAAAGTTTGAATTTGTAAGGGAGAAATCCTAAGCAAAGAATTAGTTTCTACAAGTGATGAAAAACCAAAGTTTGAAAAACGCGACTTTAATCGTTCAAACAATAATCGTCGTGATCAAAGACCAAAATCACACCCTGCTGCTAAGGAGGCAAAATAATGTTATTACCAAAAAGAACAAAATATCGTCGTCCGCATCGTATTAAATATGAAGGAAAAGCAAAAGGAAATACGAAAGTAGATTTTGGAGAATTTGGATTAAAATCACTAGATGGAGCGTGAATTACAAACCGCCAAATTGAAGCAGCGCGGATTGCAATGACACGTTATATGAAACGTTGAGGAAAAGTTTGAATTAGAATTTTTCCTCATATGGCAAAAACAAAAAAACCATTAGAAGTTCGAATGGGTTCAGGAAAAGGTTCACCCGAAGAATGAGTAGCAGTTGTTAAAACAGGAACGGTCATGTTTGAAGTAGCAGGTGTTTCTGAAGAAACTGCCCGTGAAGCATTACGATTAGCAATGCATAAATTACCAGTAAGATGTAAGATTGTTAAAAAAGGAGAAGAGTAAGAGATGAATGATTTAACCAAAAAATCAGTTGAAGAATTGAAAAAACTGGAAGAAGAATCACGTGCTGAATTATTTGCGTTACGATTCCAATCAGCAATGGGGAATTTAGAAAAACCACATCGCATTGGGGAATTAAAAAAGCAAATTGCTCGCATTTTAACAATCTTATCTGCTCGTAAAAATGCTGGGGAAAACACCGCAATTAATGTTAAAGTTAATTTAAATGAAACATATGCGAAAATTGAAAAAGAATCACAAGCATTTGTAAAACAACGCAAGGCAAAAATTGAGCAAATGATGGCTGAGCAACAAGCTGCTGAAGGAGAAATGCCAAGTTTAATGGATTTACCATTAAATGACGCAATGGACTTAACAGAAGAAGATGTTGTTTCAACAACAGGAGAAGCAAATGTTCTTGATGAACAAAAAACACCAGTTGCGGCAAAGAAACCAGCCGGTGGGAAAGAATCTCCTAAGAAAAAAGTTGTTGGGGAAGAAAAACCGACAACTTGAAAAGCAGCTACATCAGCTGTGAAAAAAGCCCCAGTGGCTAAAAAAGATGTTGTACAAGAAACTAAAACTGATAAAGATGCAACATTAAAAACTTTAATTAAAGAAAAAGCTGCGGCAAAGAAACCAGCAGCAAAAAGTAAAACAACACCAAGCGACAAAACAACAGTAACTGTTAAATCAGTTACTTCGGCTAAAGCAGACATTGAAGTACCAAAAGGAACAAAAAAAGCAGAGCCAACTAAGACAACTAAAAAAACAACTGAACTTAATTCAAAAGAAAAATTAGCAGCAATTAAAAGTTCTGTTGCGATGGGTGGCACTACAAAAGGGCGTGGTTCAGGAGTTAAAATTGATTTAGAATTAAAAACAAAAGACCCCAACGCAAAAGAATATACTTATGGTACAAATTGAAAAGAAAATCGTGATAAAATCTTAACCGCTGGTAAAACAACAAAAAAAGCCGATGAAAAAACAACTAAGAAAGGGACAAGGAAAAAATAATGGAAAGAAATAGTCGTAAAGTCTTACAAGGACGTGTTATTTCAGATAAAGCTGAAAAAACAATTACTGTTTTAGTTGAAACATATAAAAATCACCTCTTATATAAAAAACGTGTAAAGTATTCAAAAAAATATTTAGCACATGATGAACAAAATCAAGCCCACATTGGAGATAAAGTAAGCATTATGGAAACGCGTTCTTTATCAAAAACTAAACACTTTCGTCTAATTCAAGTTATTGAAAAAGCAATTGGTTAGTAAGAAGAGGATAATAAAAAAATGATCCAACAAGAATCAAGATTAAAAGTTGCTGATAACTCTGGGGCAAAAGAAGTGTTAGTAATTAAAAATTTGGGTGGTTCATGACGAAAGTTTACTAATATTGGGGATATCGTTGTATGTACAATTAAAAAAGCAACCCCTGGTGGAATTGTCAAAAAAGGACAAGTTGTTAAAGCGGTTATCGTGCGTACTAAACGTGGTTTAAAACGAAGTGATGGAACACAAATTCAATTTTCAGAAAATGCTGTAGTATTAATTAAAGATGATAAAAACCCACGTGGAACACGGATTTTTGGGCCAATCGCCCGGGAAGTTAAAGATGCTGGTTTTGTAAAAATTGCATCATTAGCACCAGAAGTATTATAGGAGGCTATTTATGAATAAAGTTAAATTTAAAAAAGGTGACTTAGTGAAAGTTATAGCCGGAAAACATAAAGGAACAGAAGGTCCAATCATTCGTGTCTTACGTGAAAAAAGTCGTGTGGTAATTGAAGGAATTACAAATATTAAACATGTGAAACCTTCACAAGATAACACTGAAGGAGGAATTCAACAAGTTCCCGCTTCAGTTCATATTTCAAATGTTGCATTAATTGACCCAAAAAATAAAAAAGAAATTACTAAAATTAGTTATCAAATTGCTGATAATGGTAAAAAAGTTCGCATTGCTCGTAAATCAAAAGTACATTTAGCATAGAAAGGAATAATGATTAATAATGAATGTTAATTTAGAAAAAAAATATAATAATACAATTGTTAAAGAATTATTCAAAGAGCAAGGTTTTCAATCAATAATGCAAGTTCCTGTTGTTAAAAAAATTGTTGTTAACATGGGAGCTGGGGATGCAACACAAAATAGTAAAGTAATTGAAGATATTACAAATGAATTAGCATTAATAACTGGGTTACAACCAGTTGTTACCAAAGCTAAAGGTTCAATTGCTTCCTTTAAATTACGTGAAGGAATGCCAATTGGAGCAAAAGTTACTTTACGTGGGAAAAAAATGTATCAGTTTTTAGATAAACTAATCAACATTGCTTTACCACGAGTAAGAGATTTCCGTGGGCTTAATAAAGATGCCTTTGATGGGCGTGGAAATTATACCTTAGGAATTAAAGAACAAATTATTTTCCCTGAAATTGACTATGATAAAGTTAAAAGAGTACGGGGAATGGATATTACAATTGTCACAAGTGCAACAAATGATGCTAATGCTCGAGCATTATTAAGCAAAATGGGAATGCCATTTAAAAAATAGGAGAAAAGAAGATATGGCCAAAAAATCATTAAAAGTTAAACAACAATGCCATCCAAAATTCAAGGTAAGAGGTTATACTCGATGTGGAAACTGTGGACGATCTCATGCTGTGTTACGTAAATTTGATTTATGTCGTTTATGCTTTAGAAATTTAGCAAGTAAAGGACAAATTCCTGGGGTTAGAAAAGCTTCATGATAGAAAGAGAGACTAATTAATTATGATGATTGATACAATCGCTGATATGTTAACAAGAATTCGCAATGCTAATCAACGTTTACACAAAAGTGTAAAAATGCCGTCAAGTAAAATGAAAGTAAGAATTGCTGAGATTTTGAAAGAAGAAGGCTATGTCGAAGACTTTAAAGTATCAGGAGATATTAAAAAAGACTTAACGTTAACTTTAAAGTATAAAGGTAAAACAAAAGTTATTTCAGGATTAAAACGAATCTCAAAACCAGGTTTAAGAGTTTATGTAACCGTTGAAGAAGTACCTCAAGTTTTAAATGGGATGGGAATTGCAATTATTTCAACAAACCAAGGAATTATGACAGACAAAGCAGCAAAACAAGCTCACTTAGGTGGGGAAGTTATTGCTTATGTGTGATAGAAATATTTAAAGGAGAGCAAAACAATGTCTCGAATTGGTAATAGAGAGTTAAAAATTCCAGTTGGTGTTAAAGTAACAATTCAACCAAATAATGTTATTGTAAAAGGCGCAAAAGGACAATTAGAACAAGCAATTCCAAGTGTTATTACTGTTGCTGCCAAAGAAGGTGTTGTGACAACAACTAGAGCAAATGATGTGAAACATAGTAAGCAATTACATGGCACAATTAATTCTTTAATTCAAGGAATGTTAGAAGGTGTCAGCAAAGGTTTCAAAAAAGAATTAGAAATTAATGGAGTAGGGTATCGTGCGGCGTTAGCTGGTGATAAGTTAACGTTAAGTTTAGGATATTCTCATCCAATTGAATATAAAATTCCGCAAGGAATTACAATTACACTTCCAAAACCAACACAAATTATTGTGGAAGGAATTTTAAAACAATTAGTTGGGGAAGTAGCTGCAAACATCAGAAATTATCGTAAGCCAGAACCTTACAAAGGTAAAGGGGTTAAATACAAAAACGAACACATTATCCGTAAAGAAGGAAAATCTGCTGGTAAATAGCAGAAGAAAGGAATATCAACAATGGCAAATTTACAAAGTCAAAGTCGTAGTGCAAAACGAAAAAGAAGACATTTTCGTGTTCGTGCCAAAATTAATGGTACAACAGCTGTTCCTCGTTTAAATGTGTTTAAATCAAATGGGCATTTTTATGCTCAATTAATTGATGATGTGAAGCAAAAAACAATTGTTGCAGCCTCAACATTAAAAATGGCTGGTTTAAAATCAACAAGCAATATTGCAGCGGCAGAAAAAGTTGGCGCTGAAATTGCAAAAAAAGCACTTGATAAAAAAGTTACAACGGTAGTATTTGATCGCGGTGGATATTTATACCATGGCAAAGTAAAAGCATTTGCAGAGGCTGCTCGTAAAGCAGGACTGAAATTTTAAAAGGAGCAATAAGAAGATATGGCAGAGAATAAAACAGATTTAAAACCAAATACAGGAAACTCAGCTCAACCAGCAGCAAAAAAAGAAGGACCACAACATAATTTTCGGCAAGGCAATCAACGTTTTGAACGTAATAATGATCGTCGTGGTGATGAAAATATGTTTGAAGAAAAAGTCGTAACAATTCGTCGGGTTACTAAAGTAACAAAAGGAGGACGTCATTTCCGCTTTGCGGCAGTTGTTGTGATTGGTGATAAAAAAGGTCGCGTTGGTTTTGGGACTGGAAAAGCAAACGAAGTTCCTGATGCAATCAAAAAAGCAATTAAAGAGGCAAAAAAACAATTAGTAAAAGTGCCACTAGTGGGAACAACTGTTCCACATGAAGTTATTGGTCATTTTGGAGCAGGAAAAGTATTAATTAAACCAGCTCGCAAAGGGACAGGAGTTATTGCTGGAGGACCAGCCCGAGCTGTGATTGAATTAGCAGGTTTAGCAGATGTTTATACAAAATCATTAGGATCAAATACCCCAATTAATATGATTCGTGCAACATTAGATGGTTTAATTAATTTACGAACAATTGATCAAATTGCAAAATTACGTGGTAAAACCGTAGAAGAGTTACAAGGATAAGAGGACAGAACAATGAAATTAAACGGATTACAGTATACTGATGGAGCCCGTCATAGTAAGAAACGACTAGGACGAGGAACTTCATCAGGATTAGGAAAAACAGCTGGTAAAGGACATAAAGGGCAAAATGCCCGCACCGGTGGTGGTGTTCGCCCTGGATTTGAAGGGGGACAAACTCCTATCTTCCGTCGTTTACCAAAGGTTGGTTTTACTAATTTAACAACCAAAAAATATGTCTTATTAAACTTAAGTGATTTGGAAAAATTAGGATTGAATGAAATTAACCATCAAACATTAGTTGCCAAAAAAGTGCTAAAAAATGAAAAAGAATTAATTAAAATCTTAGGTAATGGTACAATATCTAAGAGTGTTAATGTTAAAGTTAACAAAGTTTCGCAAACTGCAAAAACAGCAATTGAAAAAGCTGGAGGAAAAGTGGAGGTAATATAGTGAAAACTAAAGCGAAAAAAAGAAAAATGACTCGCCATAATCGCGAGGTTGACATTGTTAAATCATCAAACTTTTTTGTTAAAAATAAAGATTTGATTAAACGAATTTGTTTTACTTTATTAATTTTAGTTTTAATTCGTTTAGGTAGTTATTTAACAGTCCCGGGCGTAAAAATTTCACCTGACTTTCAAGATTTATCAAACAATGATCAGTTCTTTAGTTTGATTTCAATGTTAGGAGGAGGAACGCTTGGAAAGTTTTCAATTTTAGCTTTAGGGTTATCACCATATATTACTGCTTCTATTATTGTACAGTTATTATCAACTGATGTAATTCCGCCTTTATCACGCTGAGCAAAAAGTGGAGAACGTGGGCGGAAAAAATTAGATCGCTTAACAAAGTGATTAACAATTCCATTTGCAATTATGCAAGGAATTGCCACAATTTTTACTATGGCAAACCAAGGCATTATTTCTCCAAAATGAGATTCATCTGATTTTGGAACGGGAAGTCCGATCTTTTATTATACATTAGTTCCAACCGCCTTAATTGCAGGAACAATGTTAATGCTTTGATTAGCAGATCAAATGACAATTAGAGGGATTGGCAATGGGATCTCATTAATTATTTTTGCTGGAATTGTTGCGCAATTACCAAATAATTTACAAACAACTTTTAAATTCTGAATTTCAGGACAAGAAGACATTAACTTATTATTTGATGGAATTTTAAAATTCTTAGTGTATGTTGTAATGTTCTTATTAGTGGTTTTATTTGTTGTAATGTTAAATGAATCAGAACGGAAATTGCCAATTCAGCAAACAGGAAGTGGTTTGGTATCTGGAAATGAAGAAACCTGCCACTTCTTACCATTAAAAATTAATTCCGCTGGAGTTATTCCCGTAATTTTTGCCTCGGCATTAATTTCAGCCCCAATTACTGTTGCACAGATTATTAGTGTAAGTAATCCAAATAATGGTTTTGTGCAATTTACCAATAATTATTTATCGTTTAGTACATGACCAGGAATTATTATTTATGCGATTTTAACAATTTTATTTACTTTCTTATATTCACAAGTACAAATGAATCCTGAAAAAATTGCTGAGAATTTTCAAAAGGCCGGAACCTTTATTCCTGGTGTTCGCCCTGGGAAAGAAACTGAAAAATACATTAAGGGAACAATTAACCGTTTAAGTATTTTAGGGTCAGTCTTTTTGGCGGCAATTGCAATTTTACCTTATGTGATTAGTAAATTAACAGCTTTACCAAGTGCATTAGCAATTGGAGGAACAGGATTAATTATTATGGTATCAGTCGCATTAGAAACAATGCGTCAAGTTAAAGGACGAATTACGCAACAAGCGTTTATTGATAAAAAGTCGCAACAATTAACGGATGATACTAAAGATTCATATTTATGATAGAAAGCCAGAGGAAAGTTAATGCGAAATTTTATTTTGTTAGGAGCTCCTGGTAGTGGAAAAGGAACCCAATCAGACCATTTAGTTAAAAAGTTTGGTTTTACGCATATTTCAACCGGTAATATTATTCGTGATAATATTAAGCAAAACACACCATTAGGTATTTTGTGTCAACAGTATGCTGACCAGGGAAAATTAGTTCCTGATGATATTATGATTCAAATGGTTGAAAATCATTTACAAACAGTAACTGGTGATTTAATTTGAGATGGTTTTCCGCGCACAATTGCGCAAGCAAAAAAATTAGATCAATTATTGCAAAAACTAAATAGCAAGGTTGATCATACATTATATTTTGAAATTGATGAAGCAAAGTTAATCGAACGAATTACGGGACGTTTAACTTGTCCAACTTGTGGACGAACATATCATAAAACAGCAGTGCCCCCAAAAGTGGCATGAGTTTGTGATGATGATCAAACTCCATTAGTACAACGTAAAGATGATAATGAAGAAAAAATTAAAATTAGATTAGCGGCATATCATGTTGATACTGCACCGTTAATTGAATATTATTTAAATCAGCAAGTATTAACCGTTATTGATGCTGATATGGAAGGAAATGCTGTCTGAGACCAAATTATGGCAGTTTTAAAATAACGGAGATTGGAGGTAATAGATAAAATGGCCAAAACTGATTTATTAGAAGTACAAGGAACAATTTTAGAATTATTACCAAATACAATGTTTAAGGTGCAATTAGAAAATGGTGCAACTATTTTAGCTCACGTTTCGGGTAAAATCCGGATGAATTACATTCGCATTTTACCCGGCGATACAGTAGTTGTTGAAATGTCACCTTATGACTTAGAACGTGGGCGTATTGTTTTTAGACATAAATAAACAAAATAACAAAAATTTTGGTAAAGGAGAATACACGATGAAAGTAAGATCATCAGTTAAAAAAATCTGCGACAAATGTCGTGTAATTAGAAGAAAACGGCGTGTGATGATAATTTGTTCACAGCCAAAACATAAACAACGACAAGGTTAAAAAGGGAGGAAAAGAATATGGCACGTATTGGCGGAGTAGATATTCCAAATGATAAGCGCGTAGTAATTGCGTTAACATATATTTATGGAATTGGAAAACCACAATCACAACAAATTTTAAAAGAAGCAAAAATATCAGAAGATATTCGTGTGAAAGATTTATCAGAAGATGAATTAACAACAATTAGAAATGAAATTGCCAAATTAAAAACCGAAGGAGACTTACGACGTGAAGTTGCCTTGAATATTAAACGTTTAATGGAAATTGGTAGTTATCGTGGAATTCGTCATCGTAAAAGTTTGCCAGCACGCGGACAGTCGTCAAAGCAAAATGCACGAACAGTTAAAGGACCACGTAAAACAGTTGCTAATAAGAAAAAATAGTAGATAAGGAGAACAATTATGGCTGTTAGAAAAAAAACGAATAAGAAAAAAGTTAAAAAAAATGTCCTAAAAGGAATTGCACATATTCATTCAACTTTCAATAATACAATTGTTACCCTTTCTGATGAAGCGGGTAATGTCATTTCATGAGCATCAGCAGGAGCAATGGGTTTTAAAGGAAGTAAGAAGTCAACTCCTTATGCTGCCCAAATGGTTGCTGAAGCAGCTGGAAAAGCAAGCCAAGAACACGGAATGAGTAGTGTTCAAGTTGAAGTAAAAGGGCCAGGCCCAGGGCGTGATGCTGCGGTACGGAGCATTCAAGCAATTGGATTAGAAATCACTTCAATTAAAGATGTAACGCCAATTCCTCACAATGGGGCACGTTCACCAAAAAGACCAAGAGGATAGGAGAAAGATTAGGCGATGAAACAATTTATTAGACCAGAATTTAAATTACAAGTAGAAGATAAAGCCAATAATTACGGAAAATTTTTAGTTGAACCGTTAGAACGAGGATTTGGTGTTACATTGGGAAATGCGATACGTCGAACATTACTATCAGTAACACCAGGAGCCGCTGTTTTTGCTGTTCGAATTAAAGGTGCCTCGCATGAATTTACTGCTATTCCCGGTGTTGTTGAACATGTTACAAAAATAATTTTAAATATTAAAAATTTAGTATTAAAAATTAATCAAGATATTATTCCAGATGGAGAATCAGTAATTTTAAAAGTAGTTTCTTCAAAAGAAGGAGAAATTTACGCAAGAGATTTAGTTGTCCCAACTGGAGTAGAAGTTATCAATGGTGATTTATTATTAGCAACAATTGCTAAAGGTGGAGAATTAGACTTGGAGCTACATGCTCGTAATTCGCGTGGGTATAAATCATTTACAGATAATAAAAAAGAAAAAAAATATGCTGATTTAATTGTAATTGATTCAAATTATTGTTCAATTCAGCGTGTGGCATATAATGTTGAACCAACAAAGGTGGGGAAAAATGCTGACTTAGAAAAATTAGAATTAGAAATTCAAACTGATAGTTCAATTACGCCAGTTAACGCTGTTGCAATGGCAGCAAAAGTTATTACTGAGCATTTAGAATTCTTTGTTAACTTGAATGAAGCAATTAAAGCAACCCAAATTATTTCATCTGAAGCAGAAGCGGAAGAAGATGAATTAGATCGTAGCATTGATGAACTAGAGTTTACGCAACGTTCACAAAATTGCTTAAAAAGAGCAAAAATTGATACTTTACGTGATTTAGTTTCAAAATCAGAAGATGAAATTCAAGAAATTAGAAACTTAGGGAAAAAATCATTAACAGAAATTACTGATAAAGTAACCCAATTAGGTTTAAACTTTCGACGTGATTAAGAGAGGTGAAAAAGGATGTCATACCAACAAAAAAGAGGGAAAAATACTGCATGAAGAAATGGCTTAATGCGTAATTTAGCAACCGAATTAATTATTAATGAACGGTTGGAAGTAACAGAAACACGCGCCAAAGAATTACGCCGTCATGTTGATAAATTAGTGACACTAGGAAAACGACAAGATTTACATGCTCGTCGTCGTGCTGATAGTTTTTTACGTGATATTGATGCAAATGAAAAGGAAACCGCATTACAAAAATTATTTAATGGCATTGCCAAAAAATATAAAACTCGTAATGGTGGTTATACACGCATTTTAAAATTAGATAATCGTAAAGGAGATAACGCTCTGATGGTGATTATTGAATTAGTCTAATCAAAAAACTAACGACACAACAGTTAGTTTTTTTCTTTTTATGATAAAATAAAATCTGAAAGGAATTTAACGATGATTACAATTAAAACAGACCAAGAAATTGAATATATGCGCAAAGCTTGTTTAACATTAAAACAAATTCATCAAGAATTAAAAGCGATGATTAAACCAGGAGTAACAGGCGTTATGCTTAATCAACGCGCAGAAGAAATTATTCGAGCAAATAATTGCCAACCAAATTTTAAAGGTTTATATGGTTTTCCCGCGACTATTTGTGTTTCTTTAAATGAAGTTTTAGTGCATGGAATTCCAAATCATACGCCATTTGTGGAAGGTGACCTTGTTTCTGTTGATGCGGGTTGTTCATATGAAGGTTATAATAGTGATGGCGCTTTTACTGTAATTGTTGGAAAACCGCGCACAACAGAACATGTGAAGTTATTAACTGTCACTGAAACAGCACTAGCAAAAGCAACCGCAATTTTAAAACCAGGAGTACGAATTGGTGATATTGGTGAAACAATTCAAACATATGTTGAAGGAGAAGGCTTTTTCTTACCAACTGAATTTACTGGTCATGGAATTGGGCGTGAATTACATGAAGAACCAATGATTCCTAATGTTGGAACAGGGGGGGTAGGAATGCGCTTACAAGCTGGAATGACAATTTGTATTGAACCAATGGTTCAAATTGGGACTAAAGCAATTAAAATGTTAGATGATAATTGAACACCAGTGTCAGCGTTACATTTATGTAGTGCCCATTTTGAAGATACAATTTTAATTACTCCGACTGGATATGAAGTTTTAACTTAATTATTTTTAAAAATAATAATCGTACCGAATCCTTAATAAAGTATTTGACCCATTTTTTAATTTTCTTGTGAATAAATTGAAAAATTGGTAATTATTGTGTACCATAAATGAGTAGGGCTTTATGTTTAACATGAAGGGAGTTATTATGCGATTTAAACAAAGAAATTGAGTTTGAAAAATTAATATTTTTGGCAAACATATTAAAGCTGGAGCAGGAAAACGAAATCCGTTTGATTATGCCCGAGTTAAAAAAAAGACCCGAGAATTAATTAGAAAACAACGATTAGAAGCAAAAGTAAATAAAAATAATAACTATCAATTTTAAAAAACCATACTTTCTTAGTATGGTTTTTTAAATTATTTATTAAGTTGATAACTATTTTTAATTTTTTGATAAATCATTGTTTTGTAATCTTTATCAAGAAAGCCAATAAATGTAAAAACACCAACAAAATGATAACCAATACCTAATTCTTTTTCATTTATTTTTGCAAAAGTAATTAATTGGGTTTGACGTTCTAATTGTTTTTCGCCTAATTTTTGTTGTTTTGTCTGATCATTTGTGTCATTAAAATAATAAATATAATTTCAGTCATCGGACATATAATTTGCATATCCCTTTTTAATTGCTAATGCTTTTGGGGTGAGAGAAACAATATTAGGAAATCAAACTTGTTGATAATGATTAATATTATAGCAACTTGTTAAAGTTGAAAGCTGATTTTCATCAGTAAATAAGGTGCTCAAGACATCAAAAATTGTTCGAAATATTATTTTATCATCAGTTGTAATTTCTTTTTTTTGCAAAATTTTTGGTCGTATAAATAATTATAGGGTAACTTATATAATTTAAGAAATTAGAACACTTTAAGCATTCCACTTACACTATTATTTTAAACCAAACTATTTTATTGTCAATATTTATCTATTATATTTTTCATTTTTATTATTTTTACACACTGAAAAATAATTTTTATTTAACTTACACTTTTAAAATTAATGAATTAAAAACTAAATACTTAAATTTTGAACTTTAAGAACTTCAACTAAATTATTTTTATTAATTACAATATTTTTCATTTCTTTATTATTTTTCATATTTGTTTCACTATTAGTTTTAATCATTGAAGCGGTTAATAAATTATTAAAAGTTAATTTATTATAAATTTTGCCTCCCCTACCTTTAACACTTTTTGCTTTCGAAATATCACCTTCCATGTGACAACCAATATTATTAGGGAGAATTTGATTGCGAATACCTTTTTCATTATTTTTAATATATTTAATTGTTTTTAATAAATAACTTCGTTTATTTCCAACAATATATGGCAAAAGAGAATTTAATAAATCTAATAATTCATCATATTTTCCATTATAAAAATAGTGTTTTGCTACATTATATTTTATTTCTTTTTCGATATGATAATAAATGTTCAAATTTTTTAACTAAATGATACTTATCTAAACTTACATCAAGAATATTATTTTTAAATTCTTTCGCAATAGAATTAGCGATAGTTTCGATATAATTTGCACCATTACCCAAAACTAAAATCTTTGTATCTTTTTTAATATTATAACTATGCATTGCTTCAATAACTTTATTTGTAAATACCTTAATATTAGTTAAATTTTTAATTTTATGTGGAATATTATTCATTTCGAAAACACCTTTTTTATTTTTAATTACTGGTCTTTTTTCAGTTGATTTTTCCTTATCAAACCCAGTATGTATACTAGAAATTAATATATGTTCTTTTAATTTTTCTTTGGTTTTATCATCTCGCATAGTTTGAAATGTACCATCCGCTTGAACATATATAGTATCTCCGGTAATATCTATTTTATTACTTTGATTAATATGAATATAGTCAATTTTATCTAAATCAACATTCTTATAAATATTTGATATTGTCATATTACTAATTTTTGAATTGGCAACTGTATCTATAACATCACGATATCTTTTTCCATCGCCCATAAATGATAATATTTTTTCTCGCAATGAATTTTCTGTTCTTTGTCATTTTTTAATTCCCAAATATTCGTCTAACAAAAAAACATATACATTTCTTTTTAAAATTTCATCAAAATAATAATATCTTCTTCGCGAAATAGTTACACGGCATCTTTTTGTTATTATAGTTTTATTTCTTTTTTCTTTTATTTTATATTTTTGATATTCTGGATTTTCTTTTGTCATTTTAAACAATTCATAATCTTTTTCAATTAATTTTTTAGTAATATCTTCAATATATTTTTTATCATTTTCTTCTTCAACATCTTTAAAAAAAACAATATTTGTAATCATTTTAGCATTTCCACCTTCTAATTATTATCAAATAATACTCACACACTAACTCTATTTTTAATATTTGTCAAATTTATTTTTAATAAAAAACAAGATTACTATTAATCTTGTGATATACATAATGCTGATATAATTAAATGCTATTAATTTATATTAATTTTTATTAAAGATGGCTATGGAATATGTTTTTTGAATTAATAAATATTTTGCATTATTCATAATTTATTACCTCGTAATCTGCTTCTTCATCTTCTAAATAATCACTAATTAAATCTTTAATCTCATCAATTTCATATCAATTGCAATTTAAATCAAAATCTGTTGATAATGAAATATTACCCACATGTCGTTCCTCATCACCAAATTTAAGATATAAATTTAACTCTAAATTATCTGAATAATCACTATTAATTTGTGCATAAATAATATCTTTATTGTTAATTTTTAATGCTTTATTACATATCATTTTTAATTCCTCCGAATATTCTTTTATAGTTATGCCACTATGTCTATGTTCCGTAATGCCACAATAACTATTAAATTTAAATGTCATTTCAAAATGACCATGTATTTTAATTTTTTTTAAAGTTTCTAAGGATTTATTTTTAATTTCATAATCACTAGGAAAGTATATTCTTCTACATTGATTACAATGTTTATAACTTGCCATTTTTTCCTCCTAATTTTGTTTTCCTAATTATCAATGTTCATCAGTCATATCTTCAAATGAAACTGAATAACTTTTACGCATTAATTTTTGTAATTTATTTTTTTGATTACATTCTTTTTGAAAGCAATAACCTCAATATAATTGTTTAAGACAGATTTTCTTTTTCATATATCCTCCATTAATTAACAAAGTTAAAAAACTTTATTAATTTTATTTTTTATATTTACTTTTAGAATTATTTTTTATTTATTATGTATTCACCAGTTTCTAAATTAATTTCAATGTTATCATTAAATGCTTTTTCACGCATATGTTCTTTGTTGTGACATTTTAAACATAATAACTCTAAATTATTTATTGATAATAATATTTCTTTATTTCAATTAATAAAATCTTGATCTTTTATATATTTTTTATGATGAACTATTATTCCTTTATTTAAATAACCCTTATCTTTTTTGCATCTTTCACACATACCCAGTTTTAAAGTGAAGTAATAATCCCTCACTTTTTTTCATTCAGTAGTATGATAAAATTTATTACGAATTGGGCGAGTTTTATATTTATTATTCATTAAAAATTATTATTCTAATGTTAAATCATCATTAATTAAAACATTTTCATTAAAATTTTTATTTTTTTCATTTTAATTATTAATATTGTTGTTTGATTCAATGCTAATAAGTTGTTGATTGTCAATATAATTTATATTGTTGTCATCATTAATAACTGTTTGATCATATTTATATGCTTCTTGCATTTCAATATTCATAATTCCTCATTTTTTTAATAAGGTAGATAAAACAGTTTTAAGAGACATATCACCGAAACCACTAACCATAAATTTTCCATATTTTTTATAAGTTTGTGAATATTTACTAAAATGACTTTCGCATTGTTCTTTTGTTCAAAATAAAGTTTTTTCAAAACCATTTAATAGTTTAAAATATGCTACATATCCAATAGTTTCTTTTTTAATTCACCATCTTTAACTTCAATAGCATTAATAGTTAAATATTGTCCAGTTCTAATGGCGAGTTGAATATACACTTTATAACCGATTTGAAGTTGTGCCAAATACTTATTTTCTTTTTCATTGTAGTGGGGCAAAACATAAATAAAACCTAAATTTTGATCTATTGGTAAATTTAATAACATACCTTGATAACACGCTGATAAAATACTATTTAATTCACATTTGCTGAATAATTTGTTTTTATTTCAAATTAAAAGAACATTTTTGACAAAAATATCTTTTTCTTTTTCATTTTTAAATTTTGTATCTAATCAATTTTTCGTATTTGGTTGTTCTAAATAATTTTTAATTTCCATTTTTAATATTCTCTTTAAAATTTGCACTATTTTTTAAAAATTGTGCTTTTGCATCTTGTCATTCTAAATTTAATTTAGTTGTTATTTTAAAATTAATTCTTTCAATTCCATTTTCATTTATAATTCAAATTTCGCCTTTATCAGCAACATTAATACCATTGGCTTTTAATAAATGTGCATATTCCGTAATTTGTAATTGTGCCATTTTAATTTTTTTAAGCTCAACATTTTTTCAAGTTTTAAAATCAACAACAACTGCATTATTATTTTCCATATAAACCAAATCGGGTGTACCACAAATTAATCCATCTGAAATTGGTTGTTCTATTATTGCTATAATTTTTTTAAATTCTTTTTCAATTTTTTTAATAAAATCATTAAACTTTTTTATTAATGGAAATAATTCTTTAATTTCATTATATTCAACATTTAATAATTCTAATATTTGATTAATATTGTTTCGTGAGTTTTTATTTTTAACACAATCGTATAATATTCTTGATGCAAATTAATGAATAATATTTCCCCTAATTATTGCTTTATTAAAATATGTAGAACCTTTAATATCATAATAAGTTTTATTAAAATAGTTACTAACTATTGGTGTAACACTTGGTAAAAATTTATTATTAAATTTATATCTATGTTCATCTTTTCAAAATTCAGCTTCATACTTTAAATTAATATTTTTATCAATAAATTTCATAAATAATTTAATAATGAAACTTTGTTTTATAATTAATTTCTAATCCATCAATTTTAGGATTTTCAATTTGCTGATTTTTTATTCAATTTAAAACATAGTCTGTAGACTGCACCCATTTTAGTAAGTACTAATAAAAAGTATTTACTATTTTTTTTATTATATCTTTTTCTTTACGATTTGAATATCATGTATTTCATTTTATAACATCTTGTATATATTCTTCATGTGAATTATATATTTTATTATGGATTGTAGCTTTCTTAAGTAATGAATGAAAACTTTCTATAACAATATTATCTGCACAGTGGTATTTTTTACCCATTGAAATTATAATACCGTTAGAGACACATTTATAGTGATAAATAGCGG